>JAEUUM010000344.1 GCA_016787375.1 Saprospiraceae bacterium | reverse complement strand
ATGGTTAAAATTTTCGAGTTTACTTTCCAGTGCAATTTTTTCTTGATTAATCTTGTTTAATTCATCTTTTTCACTACTAATTCTGGCTTGCAAGTCATCTTTTTTCAATTTTTCTAACTGTTCCCGAAGACTTTGTATTTTCAGTATCAGAGATTGTTCTTCCTTTTCTTTTTTGGTAATTTCTTTTTCAAGAATCTCAAGATTCTTTTTCCTACCGATTTTTTTACCCTCAAATAATCCTACAGAACCACCACTAAGACTGTGTTTTTTTCGAATGAAAGCACCATTTGATGAAAGCAAGGTGTTATCGAGATCATTTAAGTCATTGAAAGATTTTTCCTCATTGACGATGAATACTTTATCCAATAGGAAAGAAAAAAGCTTTTGGTACTTGGCATCGGTTTCCACACATTCAATCGCGGAGATATATTCATCGGTTGGGGGAACTGCTTTTTTTGATTTAGGTATGTTATCTAACAGTATAAAATTTGCTTTTCCTTTTTGGGCTATCCTTAGCATTTCAACCGCTTTCATGGCTTCGCTAACATTATCAACCACATAATAATTCAAATAAGGTTCCAAGAAATTTTCCAGAACAATTCTGTACTCCTCCTTGCAATAAATTGTGTCAGATAGCAAAGGAACATTTTTGGCCCATTCTTTATTTGAAGCCAGAAACTTTATTGATTCCGGAAATCCTTCCAGGTTTTCAATGATACTCAGGGTTAGTTTATATTCATTTCTTTTTGCATCAAGAATTCGATTAAGGTTAGATAAATTTTTGCTGTTGGTGTCCAAATCAATTTGTAACTTCTCCTCAGTCGACTTAATAAGTTCTTGATTTTTAATAAGTTCATTGATGAGTTGCGATTTGTTTATTGCGGATTTTTTAACAACCTCTAACCGATCAATCGAACTTTTCATTTCATTTTCCCGTTCTGCAATGGCAGTCTGATTTCTTTTAATGTCCGTTTGAAGAGATTCTTTTTGATTTTCAAATATTGCTGACTTTTTCTCAAGTTCGAAAATAGATTTGTCTAGCTCTTGAATAATCTGAAGAGATTTGTCGAGTTCAGATTTCATTTGCGAATGATCGACTCTAATTTTTTCCAGATTCGCAAGCGCTTCTTGGAGTAAATTTTTCTTTTCAATTTCCTCTTTGGAAGCAAGTGATATTTGATTCGAAAAACCTAGCTTTTCCTCGGCTAATTTCGCCAGTCTAAATTCGATACCGGCAAGTGTTTCTGAAAGATTATTTGCATTTATAGAAATGAAATTAATTCTTTCTTTGAGAATATTTTTTTCATTTTCAAGGGAACGAATTTTCGACAGTAATTGGTTGGTTTCTCTTTGCTTATCAGAAAGAAATTTTTCCTTGTCTAAGTTTGATTTTTTGGTTTGTTCTAGTTTAGCCTCCAATGTTCTGGTTGCCACCTCTGCTTGTCTGTAATTATCTTCTTCCTTTTCAATTTGTTGAGATAGAAGCTTAAACTGCTCTTTAGTCTTTGAAACTCGGTGAATGGCAAGTTTTAGACTCTGATCTTTGTAGGCATGTTTGATTTCGAAATACTTTTCTGCTCTTTTTGCTTGTTTTTCGAGTGATTTGAGATTCCCTTCGATCTCGAATAACAGATCTTTGACTCGTTCGAGATCCTCTTCCGTAGCCTTTAACTTTCTAAGTGTTTCTTCTTTTCTTAACTTATATTTGGTAATACCGGCGGCTTGAAACAGCATTTTCTGCCTGGAATTATCCTTATCTGCAAGCAAATCGTCAACCATATTCAAGGCAATAATGGCGTAACTATCAGATCCCATCCCAGTGTCAAGCAATAAGGTGGTAACATCTTTTAGCCTACATACAACATCATTGATTCTATATTCAGAATCTCCATTCCTGTATAGCATACGAGAGATGGTAATATTTTGATATTCGGTTGGTAAAAGATTCTTATTGTTTTCAAAAGTCAATGAAACTTGAGCCAATGCTCCTTCCTTTTTCTTGGAGGTGCCGTTAAAAATCACACTTGACATCTTATCAAGTCTAAGATCTTTGCTTTTTTGTTCTCCTAATACCCACCTGAATGCATCTACAATATTTGATTTACCACTACCATTAGGGCCTACAACTCCGGTAACATTTTCATGAAAATGAATGGCAGTCTCATTGGCGAAACTCTTAAACCCTTTGATTTCTAATTTTTGTAGACGCATAGCCTGCAAAAATAAATATTATGGGGCAACTATTTGGTGGAATCTTCAGAAAAAATCTTGTATTCTGTAGATGCGTCAGGTTTGGACTTTGATCTTCCAAGGTAAAACTCCAATAAATCTGATTTATCTGGTGTTAATATTGAATTATAGCACTGCTTCATTTGTCTTTGGCGATAACATTCATACAGACTGACAGCGCATGCAACAGAAATATTCAGGCTTTGAGCCATTCCCATTTGTGGTATGATAAAGTTGAAATCAATAAATTCCTGGGTTTTGGGTGTAATACCTGTTTTTTCATTTCCAAATACAAAGGCAGCTGAAGAAGTTAAATCAAGTTCATACAGCGAACACGCATCCTTACCTAATCCTGTACCAAGAATTCTTTTATATCTTTCTTTAACATGCTTAAAACAAGCATTTGGATCATTATAATAGTGCACATTTAGGTATTTTCTTGTACCTGCTGATGTCCTCTTTCCGACTTTTATATATTTTTTCTTATTGTCTGCAAAGGTATTTAAAATGTATAATTCCTGAATTCCAACTGAATCGCAACTTCTTAAAACGGCCCCGATGTTGTGATCATCGTAAACATTTTCTAAAACAACGCAAAGGTCAAGTTGTCTGTTTGACACGACGTGTTCTATTTTTTCAATTCTTCTAGGATTCAGCCCCATTATATTAATACAGATTTTAGGTTGGTAAATTCTTTTATGCCATCCTCCCCCAACTCACGACCGTATCCTGAATCTTTGACGCCACCAAAAGGTACCCTGGGGTCACTCCTCACATAATCATTGATTGAAATATAGCCTGCTTGAAGTTTTGTTGAAAGTTCTTTTTGAATGACTGTTTGATTTGTC
>JAEUUM010000230.1 GCA_016787375.1 Saprospiraceae bacterium | reverse complement strand
TTTCATAAAAGCCAGATTATTTATATCTCAGAACAAACCTACCAATTTTATCGTAAATATTTTATAAATCCAATCAATAGAACCAAAGATTTAGAAATGATCCAAAAAATAATCACAGAATACAACACCATTAATGAGATTGAAGATTTAAGCGAAGAGAAAAAAGTTCTGCTACTCAGGGCTAAAGAAAATACCTTTAAAGCGTATGCACCTTATTCAAAATTCTTTGTAGGTGCAGCCATTTTACTTGATGATGGCAACATCATTAATGGATCTAATCATGAAAACGCAGCTTATCCAATGTGTTTGTGCGCTGAGCAAGTCGCGATTGCGAACTTTCATATGTTCAGAAATGAACAAAAGATCAAATCTATTGCAATATCAGCCAGAACCAATGATAAAATGATAGATACTCCTGTGCCTCCATGTGGTGCATGCAGACAAATTCTTTTAGAAGTCGCAGAAAAGCTTAAATGTGATTATGAAGTTATTTTACAAGGAGAAACAGGCCCAATTTATGTCATTCCCTCTGTAAAAAGTTTATTGCCAATCCAATTCAACAGCAGCAATCTGCAATAGAAACTAATTTTAAAAAACAATTTTCTCAAGATCTTCCGGCACATCAATTCCAAATGTTTCATATTGTGTCTCTTCTACATGTATTTTGAAACCATTTTCCATCCAGCGCAACTGCTCTAAACTTTCTGCGGTCTCTAGAATTCCGGCAGTTTGTTGTGCTAACTTTTCAAGAATGTGCTTTTTATAACCATAAATACCAATGTGTTTATAATGCTTCCGTTGTAAACTCCAGTCTGAAGGGGGCAAATTGCGAATGAAAGGAATTGGATTTCTAGAGAAATATATGGCTTTGTTGGCTTTATCTCTAACAACCTTAATGGCATTGGAATCAAATATTATATCATTTTGTTCAATTAATTTGCACTGAGTTGCAATCTCAATTGATTCGTCTTCATTAAAAACTTTCAGCAATTCATTTATTTGATTAGGGTGAATAAAAGGTTCATCACCTTGAATATTGATCACTACCGTTTCATCTGGGTATTGTGAAGCTATTTCATTGCATCTGTCCGTTCCTGTCAAATGATTAACTGAGGTCATTTTTACATTGCCTCCAAAAGAATTAACATGATCAATTATTCTTTGGTCATCCGTAGCAACTATAACCTCATCCAGGTCAGATTGAACAACTTGTTCATAAACTCGCTGAATCATTGATTTTCCATGAATATTTACCAGCGGTTTTCCCGGGAATCTGGTTGAGGCAAAGCGTGCAGGTATGATCCCAATCTTTTTAATACTTTTAGACATATATAAATTGTGTAATATTTGAATAATTGATAACGTGTAATTTATAGAAAAGCTTAATTTTGTACTTTACAAAGGTATTACTCATGAACAAAATTTTTTATATCTCTGTTATTTGTTTTTCATTTTGGTCTGTCACGGGCATTCACGCTACCGGTGACAGTTTGAGGTATTTATTGCCACATGATTCTATTTTTATTGTATTAGATGAATTTCCTGAAAAAATAATTACCCACACGATTTCAAAGAAGCAAACACTTTTTGGTTTGGCTCGTCATTACGGACTTCAAGTGGAGGAACTCACCTACTTCAATCCCGGTGTAAATCTGGCGGATGTTAAAATAGGTGACCAAATAAAAATTCCAATACCGAATGCTGCAATTAAGCGATTTAAACAAAAGAAATTTCAAAGATGGAAATACGCTCCGGTTTACTATCGGGTTAAGCAAGGAGATACGATGTTTAAGATTGCAAAGATTTATTTCAAAATGCCGGTTGACACTTTAAAGAAACGAAATAAATACTGGAAGGAATATGTTCAAGTTGGACAAATATTGCAAGTAGCATGGTTGTCAACCAAAGGTGTTCCGGACAGCCTGCAGCTATTCAAAAAACATCCTTTATGGACTGCATCGGATGAATTGCATACCAAATTCGCTGAATCTGCCACAGGTACGAAAGTAATTAAACAAAAAGGTGTTACCATTTGGCCACGTAATATTGAAAATACCTCTTCAGATAGTTATATTCTTCACAAATTCGCAAAAATCGGATCGGTAGTGGTTATAACAAATCCTATGAACAATCGTAAAGTATATGTAAAGTGTATTGGAAGATTGCCAGAGAGAACTTACGGTAATGAAGTTTTAGCAATGGTATCAACCTCAGTTGCAAATTTACTTGGGGTTAAAGATGAACGTTTTTTTTCAACATTAGAATACATAAAATAACCATCAATTGAAATATTTTAACAACATTCTTGAAACCATAGGGAATACACCTTTGGTAAAGCTAAATAGTGTAGCAAGTGAAATTCCTGCAATCGTCCTTGGCAAAATTGAAACGTTTAATCCAGGGCACTCAATTAAAGACCGCATGGCTGTAAAAATGATTGATGATGCCGAAGCCAAAGGTCTCATTAAACCAGGTGGAACCATAATTGAATGCACATCGGGTAATACTGGAATGGGGCTTGCTTTAGTGGCATGTGTAAGAGGATATAAGACCATATTTACTACTAGTGATAAACAATCAAAGGAGAAAATCGATGCATTAAAAGCTTTAGGTGCTGAGGTGATCGTGTGTCCTACCAATGTTGAACCGGATGACCCAAGGTCATACTATTCAATAGCGGATAGATTAAGTAAGGAAATACCAAACTCTTTCTGGTGCAACCAATATGACAATCTTTCAAACCGTGAGGCTCATTACTTGTCAACAGGTCCTGAAATATGGAACCAAACCGAGGGTAAAATAACGCACTTGGTAGTCGGAGTTGGTACTGGTGGCACAGTCAGCGGAACAGCTAAGTATTTAAAGGAAAAAAATC
>JAEUUM010000145.1 GCA_016787375.1 Saprospiraceae bacterium | reverse complement strand
TTCAATGCAAGACCGGATTTAATGATGACAGGTCGTACAATCATCGGTAAGCATGCTCCGAGAGGCCAACAACTCGAGGACCATTACTTTGGTTCAATTCCAGACCGTGTTTTCACATACATGAGAGATTTGGAAATCGAATGCCACAAGCTAGGAATTCCCGTGAGAACCAGGCATAATGAGGTTGCTCCTGCACAATATGAGTTGGCACCAATGTTTGAAGAAGTAAACATCGCAGTTGACCACAATCAATTGTTAATGGATGTAATGGAAAGAATTGCCAAAAGACATAAATTAAAAGTTCTTTTTCATGAAAAACCTTTTGCGGGTGTCAATGGAAGTGGTAAACACAACAATTGGTCGATGGCAACAAATACAGGTAAGAATTTACTTTCACCTGGTGCTGACCCTGGCAAAAATCTGAGATTCCTTTCATTTTTCATCAACACCATCATGGCAGTTTATGAAAACGCAGATCTGCTCAGGGCATCTATTGCTTCAATAAACAATGATCACCGATTAGGAGCTAATGAAGCACCTCCGGCTATAGTTTCTGTATTCATAGGTCAAGGATTAACAAAAGTACTTGAGCAAATTGAAACAGGAAATGTCACGAAAGCGGAAGTTACCAAGGCCATGGATCTGATTTCGCAAATACCAAACTTAGAGCAAGACAATACAGATAGAAACAGAACATCACCTTTTGCCTTCACAGGTAACAAGTTCGAAATTCGAATGGCTGGTTCCAGTGCAAATTGTGCAGCTCCGATGACAGCTTTAAATGCAATGATGGCCAACCAATTAATTAAATTTAAAGAAGATGTAGAATGTGAGATTGTAAAAGGTGGAGATAGAGATCAGGCTATATTTAAAGTGCTTCAGGATTACGTCAAAAAATCTAAAAATATTAGATTTGAAGGAGATAACTACAGTGAAGATTGGAGAAAAGAGGCTGCTAATCGAGGATTGAGTAATTTTGCAAACACCCCTGAGGCATTGGGTGCATATATTAGCAGCAAAACCATTGACCTTTTCAAAAGAACAGGTGTGTTTTCAGAAAGAGAACTTAATGCCCATTATGAAGCATTGGTTGAAGCTTACAACCATAAAATTGAAATAGAATCTTTGACACTTGAAGAGTTGTGTCTTAATTATGTAATGCCTGCAGCCGTTGAATTCCAAACTAATTTAGCAGATAATTTGGGTGGCCTAAAAAATATTGGCTTAGATGTCAATAAAAACGGTAGTTATCAAATGGAAATGATAGAAAGAACAAATGATCTTCTTACAAAATTACATAATACCGGAAAAAAAATGTCAGAAGCACGAAAAGCTGCTCACAAGCTTACTAATAGCACAGCGCAAGCAACAGCCTTTTGCACAACTGTGAAACCATTGATGGAAGATATCCGTGGATATTGTGATGATCTTGAACTAATTGTTGATGATAGAATTTGGCCTTTAATTAAATATCGTGAACTTTTATTCATGAGATAACTGTTTAGAAAAGAATTATATCAAAGGCCTTCAGCTAAGCTAAAGGCCTTTTTTGTTAAAATGTGTTAAAATTTCTAAAATATTCTTACAAAAAACACCCTAAATCAGCTCTAAATAATTCACATTTTTTAATTTATTACTTTTTATAATTATTTTTAAATAATTGATAAACAAACGTTTAGTAAATATATTAATTATAATATGAATAAATTAATTTTCACAATACGGATTTTTTGTTTTTGTTTTCCCTTCAAAGAAAGTGAATATTTGTATCATAATTAATGAGTTAACGAACTCACAAAGAATTTAGAAATTTTCATGAGATTATATGATGTGGTGGTGGGTCGCCACTTAAAGCAAGTAGCGACTCACCTTAACCAATTTATAAAGACTTTTTAAAATTAGGATATGTTCAAGGGATTATATGATGTGGCGGTGAGTAGCCCCATCAAAAAAAACGACTCACCATAACCATTTTCTGATCTCATCATAAAATAGGATATGTTCATGGGATTATAATTTGTTGTTTAAGTGCCGCTTTCCGGCGGCACTTTTTTAAGCTTCCAATATGAGGATGCAACTTAGATTCGGATATGTTCATGGGATTATATTTTTCAAAGAGCCGCTAACATGCGGCTTTTTTTTTGCATTTAACTTTCCAATCTGATAAAAACCTAGCCTTTATTTATTTGTTTTTATTGGCAATTTCAAGTACTTTTGATATATCAATGGTTTGTAATTATAGTCTCTTCAAAATTCCTTGAGCATGAAACACTTTGTATTTAACCTCAATTCTTATACATTTAGTAATTCATTTTTTTCTTCTATTAAATACTGGATACTATTTTTTGTTGTTTTTACAACAATTGAAACATACAGCCAACCACAGTCTTCGTATTACAAATCTTGTGTAAACATACTTAACACAATAATTTCACCGGAATACGCTAAAATATACTTCATACCCTTAAATGTATATGATATACCCAATGAAGCAATGGTAACAGATATTAATGTAAGGTTAAAAGCTGATCATGAGTATACTAACCAACTCGAAGTAAACTTAATCTCACCTTTTGGTATAAAAAGTACTTTATTTACGGTTAATAGTTGTCCGGGAAGTTACGGTCTAAATATTGATGCTCTATTTGATGATCAAGCTTATGATTTAGCATATTATAAATCAACCTATGATTCTCAAAACAAATCAGGTGTAAAAATACCCGCAAATTTTACCTGTTTGAGTTCTAAGAAACCTTCAATCGGTGCGTATAATAATGGTTGGATGCGACCACAAGGCGATCATCTAAAGGTTTTTAACGGAACAATATTAAAGGAAAATACTCCTGCTCAAAAAATTTCCATTAGTAGTTCAGATATAAATATTTCAACCGACCAAATGTCCGGTCAAAATATTAAAGATCTGATTACAAAATTAGCGCTACAACCGAACGATAAAATTACATTATTGTATGTTGGCTCAAGCGGTGCGCCTATCAATGGCCTTGAAACTTTGCATTATTATGTTTTTAAAATAATAAATGATGATACAATTCAACTGATACCACTTTATTATGAAAGTTTTGATAGTTTACAACCAGGAACAAACCATAAATTCATTTGGACTTCACAATGGGTGTTATCTGTAAATGATAATGCAAGTCTTGCAGGTGGAAAAGTTAAGCAGGTTGATCTGAATATTACTTATAAGCCAAAACCCAACATAAGTGGTAATTCTGATATTAAGGTAACGGGTAAGGTGGAAGAAAGAAATTTATCGGATAAGCTAGATTTGAAATTTAATTTAGAGCAGAATTATCCAAACCCATTTTTATCAGAAACAACAATTGAATTTACACTGCCATATACTGATTATATAGAATTGTCAGTTTATAACATTCTGGGGCAATTAATCTTGAACAAAACTGGATTATTTGAAAATGGACTAAATCAAATAATTCTATCTGATTTACCTAAAAACCAATCCGGACCATTATTATACAGACTAAAATACTCGGGTCAAACCATAACAAAGACCATGATTCATTTGTAAAATTGAAACATCAAAATTTTACACTGCCTGAATAACATCGTAAGGTGTAATGATATGCCAGAGTCCTGACATATCTTTCGTCACAACAGCCTGGATTTTCTGGCTAAAATATTTATTTAATTGTGTGAAAGGCATATCGTTTTTGACTTCAGGAAAAGGAGCATCCATGATAATTTCCAGCTTATGCTCACTGTGTAAAAGCGGATTATCCAGCAAGTAAGAAAGAATTTTAGTCTCACTAACTGAGCCAATTATTTGACCATCCTTCATTACAGGCATCTGTGAAATATCATTTGTTTTCATGATATTGAAAACTGCTTTTACTGTCATCTCAGGATCAACAGTTATGAATTTCTTTTCGGATTTACGTAAAATAAGATCCTGCACTTTTAATTCATCATCAAGGAAGCCTCGCTCCCTCATCCAGTCATCGTTGTATATTTTGCCGATGTATCTTGTGCCATGGTCGTGAAATATTACCACTACAACATCGTCTT
>JAEUUM010000134.1 GCA_016787375.1 Saprospiraceae bacterium | reverse complement strand
GAGGAATGAATCGTGTATTTCGTCATTTTGTGGTGGTCCCCTCATCTGAAGACTGTTAAGATAGGTGCCGATATAATATTTATCACTTTTTATTTCAGTGATTGTAAATTTATCAGAACCACATGTTTTACATTTCATTTTCTCCAGTCCCATCAGATGGGTGATGATTTCCATAAATGTTCTAATGGTGGCTCCATTGCGTTTGTAGCTTTCCTCGATTTTGAGTTTTAATTTATTGGAGGCATGATGGATTCCGTAGGATCTTGATTTTTGAAATCTGGGCGGTAGAGTATGCTGTATTATCTGGTCAATGGCCACTAAAGGGTCTAGTGTTTGTATGGCTTTAGGAGCTGACTGATTCGGCAACTGGTTTTTGTAATCATTGAATAAAATGTGTACTTCTTTGGCATGTTTTACATAGTTAATTCTGGATTGTGATACTGCAATTCTGTTGATGTATCTAGCCAAATAATTTTCTAACAATCCGGTATCCATACTAGGTCGGGTGCTGTGCACTACCCATCGTTTGTTTTTTAAAACATCTATGATTTCATTAAAAGCTAAATGATAATGAACCACTCCATTTTCATATTCTTTGGTGAGTTCAGCCAAGAAGAGATCTTTGAAAGTTTTGCACATTTGCCTGTAGGATGCTATTCGTTTGTTGTTGGTTGGGTATTGCCAATTTTCATCATTGTTAACACCTCCAAAAGTCACCAGAGAATGTACATGAATATGATAATTGCAAGCTGAACCAAATGTATGCAATACACTTATCATACCGGGTAAAGCTCCTAGATTATGGTTGTCTTTACTCACTGTCCTTATGGTCATCCAACTCACCTTCATGATCAAGTTGTATATTAACGATTGATTGGCTTTGGCCAGGCCATTGAGTTGATGAGGAAGGGTAAATATCACATGGCAATATGGAACCTTGAGCAGTTTAATTTTAAGTTTATCGATCCACTGTTCTCTTTTTATACTTTGGCATATCATGCATTGGCTATTGCCGCAGCTATTGTAAATATAGTGCACAGTGCCACACTTCTCACAATCCAGTCTTCTGCCACCCAATGACGGTGTCCTGCATATCCTTATGGCCCTGATTAGTTTTATTTGTTGAATGGAAGGATGATAACAAGCAATGTATTTTTCACCATGATCTCGAAACAAGTCTCCTAATGAGTTGTTTGCGGAAAACTTAGAGCCATCGAGTCTATTGGATGATTGATTTGCCTTCGACTGTTTGCACACAGATGTATATATTTAGCAGTGGTCTTGATAGATTCATGTCCCATTTGATCTTTGAGATATACAAGATCTGTGCCGTCTTCCAGATGGTGAGTAGCATAGCAATGTCTTAGGGTATGCACAGAACATGGTTTTGTTACACCAGCTCTCAGACGTGCTTTAAGAAAGATGTGTTGGATGGTTCGGTGAGCAATGGGTTTTCCGTTTTGCTCTCCAACGAACAAATAGATGTTGGGTCTGATAGCTTTATAGTAAGCTCGCAATATTTCTAATAAACTTGATGGGATCTTAACAAATCTGTCTTTACCGCCTTTGCCTTGATTGACCCTGACTTGTAATCTTTTGCCATCTATATCTTCTATTTTGACAGCTGCAACTTCAGCAAGACGCATTCCGGTTCCATACAAAAAACCAAGAAGTGTAAAATTTCGAAAGCCGGTTGCACAATTTATGATATTTGCTACATCTTGCTTCGATAATATTTTTGGTAACTTTTTCTCTTTCCGAGGTCTAGGTAAATGATCAAGATTCCAATAATCATTACAAATAGCTTCAAAATAAATTTTCAAAGCTGAGTAATGAGAATTAATGGTAGACCAAGAATGGCCATTGCGCTTTGTTGTTAACAAAAACTGCTTTACATGTACTATTTCATTGGAGTCGTGTGAAAAGTTTTCTGCTATATATTTTTGAAATATTCTCAATGAACTACAGTAGGATTTAATAGTTCGGTCACTGTAATTCTTGTACTCGAGATGGTCTTGGTAAGCACGATCTAAACAGTCAGAGGTTTTCATCTTTAATCAATATTTTGTAATTGATTCAAAGATATTTGTAGATCT
>JAEUUM010000123.1 GCA_016787375.1 Saprospiraceae bacterium | reverse complement strand
TAATTACTTAATTTTAATGTGATTGATAAGGCAAAGATCACAGCTTTCATTTTTTTTGTTGGTAACAAAAATCACATTTGGAGTATGATTTTAGTTAATTTATACAGATTTAACTTTGGTGCAAGTTTAGACTCAACAGGTAAATATTTTAAATAAAAAATTCACATGACCAATAAATTCCTTAGTGCCTACAACTTTTGCCTCGATAAATTACCAAAAGTCAATACTACCTTCCAGATTAAGGATGCCTTTGCCATCGTACAAACGCCACCCTCTACCTATAAGTTTTTCCCAAATCCATTTAACCTGGCCGAATGGGAGGCCAAAGATTGAACAGATTTTAAAAAAATGCTCAAAGATTTTAAAGATCATAAAGAATGTACTGGTGGGTTAAACGATGACCCCGACGCCAACTGCAGTTTCAATTGTTTTGAGTATATGGAGGAGGATATGAAGAAATGTTACAATTTCGAAGGGATACTATTTCAATCAGCATGCTAAAAATCCCATGAGACAAAATAGAACCGACTGCAATACTCCTTGGTCAACCCAATCACTTTGCCACCAATAAAATAAATAACTCATTGCCACTTCTTGGTGCGATTGAATTAAAACACTGGTTCATTATTTTAATTTCAAAATTGGTTTTGAAATACTCAAAATATTCTTTGTCACTACCACCGAAAGGCGGTCCTTCTTTCTCAAAAATACAATTAAATAATACACCAACTAATTTTCCGCCCGGTTTTAATAATTTGTGCATGTGTGTTGCATATTTTTCCCTCAATACAGGGTCAAGTGCACAAAAGAAAGTTTGTTCAAGGATAAGATCGTATTGGCCTTCATGCTCAAAAAAATCACCTTCGATGATTTTGATTTCAGGATTAGTTACAAACTTTTGCGTTAGCGATTTTACAGCTTCTTTTGAAATATCAATAAGGGTAACATCTGTAAACCCATTCTCAAGTAGATATTCGGCTTCGTAACTGTTGCCACAACCGGGTATTAGAATTTTTAACGTTTTATCTTCAAGCTGATCGATGTATCCTTTCAGAGGATCAGATATTCTGCCTAAATCCCAGCCGGTTTCGTTCTCTTCATACCTTTTATCCCAAAAGTCTTTGTTCAGTGTAATGTTCATAATGTATTTATTTTTAATGGAAACAAGTGGATCAATCTATTGGTTTAGAATTTCCACTTTAAATAATTTTCAACTGCATAGGTGGTGTTGGGAATACCGGGAGCAGGCGTGCTGTCATACAAATAACGGTAACCGAACTCAAAACTAATTTTTTTGGTTATATCCATTCCCAGTGTTGATTGCATGAAGAATCTGTAGTCCGTATGTAAATCAGGCAGTGGTTGGAAATACGCAGTGCTGGTAAGTTTGATATTGGTTAGTGGCTGGTATGAAAGTGATAAATAATTGCTTGATCTGACTACATTATGCGTTTTGAATTCGCCTTCTATCTGTGTTTCCTCTTCCGATTCGTACATTATGGATGCACCAAAATAAGAATGAAATGTTTTTCGTTCCATTAATTTTATTCTCGGTCCGGTGCCTGCCAGATAACGATTGTTGATTCCGGTTATTTTGTTATGTTGCCATTGGGTAAAAACCTCCCACCTTAGCCATGGGCTCAGTTTTCGATTGTACCGAAGGTGGATGAAGGTGTTTTCTGTAAAAGTGGTTCCACCTGATCTGGAAAAATTCGTATTTCCGCGAATCAAGTACAAATCATTTTTTGTTTTATACTGGGCTTGAACATCCGATAAAATGTTTACCACGGAGTTTACTTCCTTTGATGCGGTGATGCCAAGTCTGATATACCCTGCCCAACCGGTAGTATCTGTAACGATTCTCAGATTTTCAATGTTTACTATCTGAGCCTCAGACCGTAGCCGAATAGCCAATATAATAAAGAGAAAGATATATTTCATGACTTTTCAGGATATTTTTAGTGCCACCACCAAAGCATTTACAAAATTAAGCTTTTTTATGATGCGTTTAGTCGAACTATTAAAAGGAGAATACAGAATATTTTATATATTGGCAGTCAATTTGTTTAACATTTAAAACTCATTCAAATCATGCAATTACTAATCATCATTGGTGTTATCGCACTTATTTTATTTTACTTCGTCGGAATATACAACAAACTGGTAAGGACAAAGACCCTGGTTTCTGAGGGTTGGAGCGGCATTGAT
>JAEUUM010000116.1 GCA_016787375.1 Saprospiraceae bacterium | reverse complement strand
CAGTTGCCCCTGTTGCAAGCTTAGCTGTCGCCCCTGTCGCAGTGCCAACCCCTGAACCAGTTCCAGCAAAAGTACCTGAAAAAGTTGCTGAAGCTGCATCAAGCAGCAACCCTTCATATTTAGAGGTTAAATCTCCAATGGTGGGTACTTTTTACAGATCACCTGGTCCTGATAAGCCTTCCTTTGTTCAAATCGGTGATGTAATCAGCAAAGGGCAAAGGATATGCATCATTGAAGCAATGAAACTATTCAATGAAATAGAAAGTGAGGTATCAGGCAAAATTGTAAAAGTTTTGGTTGATGATGCATCTCCGGTGGAGTACGATCAACCATTGTTTTTGGTAGACCCCGCAGGATAGTCAGGCCTTATTTTAACTCATTTTACTAATTAGCAAATTTCAATATGTTTAATAAAATCCTTATTGCAAATAGAGGAGAGATAGCCCTTAGGATTATCAGAACCTGTAAGGAAATGGGAATAAAAACCGTGGCTGTTTATTCAACAACAGATAGGGACAGTCTGCATGTAAGATTTGCAGATGAAGCGGTTTGTATTGGACCTCCCAGCTCAACTGAGTCTTATCTCAACATACCAAGAATCATGGCTGCCGTAGAAATCACAAATGCTGATGCACTGCACCCAGGATATGGTTTTTTGAGTGAAAATGCCAATTTTGCAGAGGTATGCCAGGAATACGGTATTAAGTTTATTGGCCCTACAGCCAATCAAATCCGTAAAATGGGTGACAAAGTAACCGCCAAAGAAACCATGATCAAAGCAGGTGTACCTGTTGTACCAGGCTCTGATGGATTATTGAAGGACGTGACAAAGGGTAAAAAACTTGCAAAAGAAATTGGATACCCTGTTATACTCAAAGCTACTGCAGGAGGCGGAGGTCGAGGAATGAGGATCGTATGGAAAGATGAAGAATTTGAAGATGCATGGAATTCAGCAAGGCAAGAGGCAAAAGCTGCCTTTGCTAATGACGGGATTTATATGGAAAAATACATAGTAGAACCTCGACACATTGAATTCCAGATTGCCGGTGATCAATATGGAAATGTTTGTCATCTCTCAGAACGTGATTGTTCGATACAAAGAAGACATCAAAAACTTCTGGAAGAGGCACCATCACCCTTCATGACTGATGAACTGAGGGAAAAAATGGGTGAAGCTGCTATCAAAGCCGGCAAATCAATTAACTATGAAGGTGTTGGAACAGTAGAATTTCTGGTTGACAAATTCAGAAACTTCTACTTTATGGAAATGAATACAAGAATACAAGTAGAACATCCGGTAACCGAGGAAGTTATAGACCATGACCTAATAAAAGAGCAAATTAAAATTGCTGCAGGAGTGCCGATATCTGGTAAAAACTATTTCCCTTATATGCACGCTATAGAATGTAGAATAAATGCTGAGGACCCTAAATATAATTTCAGACCCAGTCCCGGGCTAATAACTACGTTGCATACACCAAAAGGACATGGAGTGAGAGTTGATACCCATGCATACGCAGGATATAGGGTTCCTTCAAATTACGATTCGATGATAGCGAAAGTTATTGTAAAAGCACGAACCCGTGATGAGGCCATTACAAAAATGGAAAGAGCTTTGGATGAATTTATCATTGAAGGCATCAAAACAACTATTCCCTTTCATAAAAAGTTAATGAAAAACGAAAAATTCAGATCAGGTGACTTTAACACTGGGTTTTTGAATGATTTTGATTTTTCAGATCTTGATTAATACAGATTAAACTTATTTAATGTCAAAATTATTCAGGCTATTAGGTTATGTAAAAAAATACAAATATCCTGTAGCACTGAACATCCTTTGTAACATTCTGCTATCAATTTTTACAATAGCAACCATACCTGCTATTATTCCATTTTTGCAGATCTTGTTCAAACAAACTCCAAAACAACTTCAGCCTGTTCAACTCAAAGATAACTTTGGAAATATTGCTGATTTTATACAATGGAAATTCAGCACACTGATTAACAGCCTTGGCGAAGAAAAGTCGGTATTACTGGCTTGTGGCTCTTTGATCATACTATTCTTTCTGTCGAACATGTTCAGGTATTTGGCATTGTATGTTATCAGCCCTGTCAGGGTAGGCATCATTGGTGACATAAGAGAATCCTTGTTTAACAAGATTTTGAGATTGCCGCTATCTTACTTTAGTGAAGAGAGAAAAGGAGATCTCATGTCTAGAATAACAGCAGATGTACAAGAAATAGAATGGAGCATACTAAATGTTTTGGAAGCAGTTTTTCGGGAGCCGGTTTTGATTATTGGATCCCTGGCATACATGCTTTATGTCAGTCCCTCCCTTACCTTGTTTGCATTCGGAATGATACTGATTATTGGATTGGTAGTTGGTACAATTTCTAAAACACTGCGTAAACAAAGTGGCGAAGCCCAGAAGCGACTTGGAGGGGTTACCAGCATTATTGAAGAATCATTGGGAGGCCTGAGAGTTATAAAAGGATTTAATGCCGAAAGTTATCAGCAAGGTAAATTTGAGAAGGAGAATTTTGCTTTCAAAAAGACGATGATAAGAATTTTAAGACGCAGAGACCTGGCATCACCACTAAGTGAATGGTTAGGTGTTTCGATAGTTTCTTTGCTGATTGTTTATGGTTCAACTCTCGTGTTCAAAGGAACCATGCAGGCTTCATCTTTTATGGCATTTTTGTTCGCTTTCTTCAGAGTGATCGACCCGGCAAAAAGTTTATCAAATGCATGGACAAACATTCAGAAAGGTTTTGCAGCGATGGAAAGAATTGATTTCATTATGAATGCTGAAGAGACCATAAAAGATATACCGAACGCGAAAAATATTAATGCATTCAAGTCTAAAATAGAGTTTAAGGATGTTTGGTTCAAATATCGGAACTCAGAATCTGAGGTTCTGCAAAACATTAATTTTGAAATTCCAGCCGGGAAAACAGTGGCTTTGGTAGGAGCATCTGGTTCAGGTAAAAGCACTTTGCTTGATTTGATTCCAAGATTTCATGATGCTGCAAAAGGCAAAATATTGATAGACGGTGTTGATATTCAGCAATATAAGATTGAAGACCTAAGGAATTTGATGGGAATTGTTACGCAGGATGCAATTCTATTCAATGATACTGTCTTCAATAACATCGTATTTGGTCAAAAAGGTATTTCAGAACAAGAGGTAATCGAGGCTGCCAAAACTGCTAATGCTCATAACTTCATAGAAGCAATGGACGGTGGTTACCAGGCAAATGTTGGTGACCGTGGTTCAAAACTTTCGGGCGGACAACGACAAAGGATTACCATCGCAAGGGCAATTCTAAAAAATCCACCAATTTTGCTTCTCGACGAGGCAACCTCAGCCCTTGACAGTGAATCTGAAAAATTGGTTCAACAAGCTTTGAGTCAATTGATGAAGGATAGAACAAGTTTAATTATTGCACATCGACTCTCAACAATAATGCAAGCAGACGAAATATTGGTTATGAATGGTGGTTTAATAATGGAGAGAGGCACACACGAACAATTGCTTGCACTGAAAGGAGAATATTACTCTTTGGTGCAGCTGCAAAGTTTTTAGATTAGTTTGTTAAAATTTTGATATTTGATTCGTTTTGATATTTTAATCACGTAAATTTGAAAAAAAATCTTTATGAATAAAAGTTTTACACTCCTAGCTCTTTTGTTGGTTATCGCTGTTTTTGCAAATGCACAAGTTACCGTGACCAATGCCTCGTGGCCAAAATCAGGTGATACCATGAAAATTGCAACTGATTATACGCCGGACTATTTGCTCGTTCCTTCTCAAACTACCAATGGAACCTGGGATTTTTCAGGGCTTAAAAAAGACACAATCGACAATTTAATATTTTATGCAGCCAGCACAGGATCGAATTTTTCATCCTTTCCAAATGCAGAATTATATACCAACTCCGATCAAGGGGAAGCGTATTATAATGTTACTAATAATGTCTTTGAAGTACTTGGTTTTGTAGGCGATTTGGGAGGTTTTGGTTTTCCACTTGTTGCAAAGATTGTTCCCGGGCAAGTTGAAAGAAGAAATCCGATGAAGTATTTTGATATCAATAATACCAATTATTCATTTGGAGCTACCTTTAGTGCTTCGTTTTTACCGGACTCTTTATTTTCAGGTTTGCCTATTAAACCAGATTCTGTGAGATTTGGGCAATCAGTTAGCAGACAGGATGTGGTTGATTCCTGGGGAAAATTAAAGATTCCCGGTGGTACTTACGATGTGCTTCGTGAAAAAAGAACCAGCATAAGTACTTTAAAGTTAGAAATTAAAATTCCTTTCATTGGTTGGCTTGACGTAACAAGTAGTTTTGGTGGAGGATTGGGAGCTGATACTTCAGTAGTTTATCAATATCTCGCAAATGGTAGCAAAGAGCCAATTATGGTTCTCAATTGCAATAGTTTGGGTGATACAATCCAGGGTATCGATTTTAAAAGTAATGTAGCCGGAGTGGGATTTTTTGATCCATCTAATCCTATTGCAAAATTAAAAGTCTATCCAAACCCCGCGAGTAAGTTTATTCAAATCAGCACCCAAGGTATTACAGAAGGTTCAACAAATTTGGTGATCACGGATATGCTTGGTAAGATTGTCAGGACGGAAAGTAATGTTCTCAATAATGAACCTTACATCTGGTATATAAATCTTGATAATTTTGATGCCGGTATGTATTTCGTCTCGCTTAAGGATAAAAACGGTCAACTTAAAGCAGCCGGTACTTTTAGTCTCGTAAAATAAATAAATATCAATAGATCAAAATCAGGCCGTTGATATTTCAACGGCTTTTTTTATGGAAACAAAAATGATTTTTGATTTTCCCACACCTTTGGTGAAACTTGATGGTTTCAGCTCTGCCCATGAAGTGTATTTGAAGCGTGATGATTTAATTCATCCGATGATTTCAGGAAATAAATGGCGAAAATTAAAATACAATCTTGAATTTGCTAAAAGCGAACTCAAGACTACACTCATTACCAAGGGAGGCCCTTATTCCAACCACATTGCTGCAGTTGCCACTGCGGGCAATTTATATGGATTTCAGACCAAAGGGTTAATAAGAGGAGAGGAACCCGTTATATTTGGAAGCACATTAAGATTCGCACAAAAAATGGGAATGAATTTTAATTTTATTCCCCGAAACATTTACCCTGATTTAAAAGATTTCTATGATAACATAGGTTCTGAAAAAACTTATTTTATTCCGGAGGGAGGAACAAATGAACTAGCTTTTCAAGGATGTGGTGAATTAATAAAAGAAATTCTTGAGCAAACAGATATTTCGATGACCGCTATTTGTTTAGCCTGTGGTACTGGTGGAACAGCCGCAGGAATTCTGAGGTCGGTATTATCTAGTACTGAAATTATTGGGTTTTCTGCCTTGAAAGGAAATTGGTTAAAATCTGAGATTGAAATGCTTGCAGGAAGGGCTTACCCAAACCTCAGAGTTTTAGACAAATATTGTTTTGGTGGATATGCAAAAACCAAT
>JAEUUM010000114.1 GCA_016787375.1 Saprospiraceae bacterium | reverse complement strand
ATCAATGCCTCTATAGGCACCATTTTATAACTTAGGTAAGATTCTGCCAAATAGTCTAACTTGTGTCTCATTTCAGGCTCTACAACATAATGAGCAATCATGGTGTCAAATATTGGGCCTTTGATGTTGATACCATACCATTTCATAATCAGCATATCGTACTTGATGTTCTGACCAATTTTCTCAATTTTTTCGTTTTCGAGTACTTCTCTGAAAGCTTCAATGGTTTTCAAAGCCTCCGCACGTTCATCAGGCACCGGGACATAATACGCTTCATGAGCAACAAAAGCAAATGAAAGTCCCACCAGCTCGGCCTCATTTGCGTCAATGCCTGTTGTTTCAGTATCAAATGAAAATGCTTTTTGTTTTTCAAGTTGCTGTATAAGCGCAGTTATTGAATCTTTGTTATTACACAATATGTATCTATGAGGAGTATTGTTGAAATCGTTTTCAGCAACTTTATATTCGGGTTCATTTTTAGGTTCTTCCTTTGTTTGGGTTTCATTGGTATCCCCAAATAAGCTGGTTTGCACACCCGGCGCAAGCTGAACTTGTTCTGATTGTCCTAATATCTCTTTGGCGAGTGACCTGAATTCGAGTTCTTTGAATATTTCGGTTAGTTTTTCATTATCAAAGGGCTCTATTTCATATTCTTTCTCGTCGAATTTGATGGGTACATTGAGTTCTATAGTAGCGAGTTCTTTTGACAACATCCCTTGAGCTGCAAAATTTTCAACAATTTCTTTCTGTTTGCCTTTTAGTTTATCGGCGTTCTGAATCAGGTTTTCAACACTGCCGAATTCCTGAATTAGTTTAACTGCAGTTTTTTCACCTATTCCGGGCATTCCCGGGATGTTGTCAACACTATCCCCCATCAAGCCTAAAATGTCAATTACTTGCTCCGGAGTATCGATTCCCCAGTTTTTTGTAATCTCAGGTACACCCAATATTTCAACATCATTGCCTTGTCTGCCTGGTTTGTACATAAATATATTTTCCTCAACAAGTTGTCCGTAATCTTTATCGGGTGTTACCATGTAAACTGTATAACCTTGTCGTGCAGCTTGCTTGGCAATGGTGCCTATCACATCATCTGCTTCATAATTTTCAACCGCCATTATTGGTATTTTCATGGCTTTCAAGATCGAGATAACATGCGGAATTGCAAAACTTATATCCTCAGGTTGAGCGTCCCGGTTCGCTTTGTATGGCTCATACATCTTGTGTCTGAATGTATCAGAGTACAGGTCAAAGGCAGCAGCTATATGAGATGGCTTTTTGTTTTTGATGAGGTCCCAGATCGTTCGCATAAAACCATTAATAGCTGAAACATTTTGACCTTTTGAATTCATCAACGGTCGAGAAATGAATGCATAATGTGCTCTGTAAATGAGTGCATGACCATCAATTAGGTAGAGTACTTTGTCTGACATGATTTGAGTTTGAAATGGCTAATTTATTGGAAGATTGGGCTTATCTCGGCAATATTAATGCATTTATGCCTGAATTGGTCAGCGTACGTTGAATTTTTTATTCTTAAACAACAAAACCCCGAATTTTTTAATTCAGGGTTTTGAGTAGGGTTTAAGTTTTACAGAAATTAAAACACAAGGTTGTATTTAATCAAAAGTGCTTGAATAATGGTCGCACGTTTACCCTGTTCTCCCGGTTCATATACTTTGTTATTGTTCCTGTCAACCTGGACAAAAATATCATCATCATACAAAACATCAACCACTAAATTTAAGGCTAGTCCCTTCCAGATGTTCCAACTAAAATCGTTGTGCCAGTTGACATCAATATTCTGAGGATTTCTAAGGTAATTAGAGTACAAATCCAGGACAGAATTTATTGCAAGTTTGTCACCAAAATATTTGTTTGTGTAAATACCTTTAAGCGTTGCTCCAAGTTGGGTATCTGTTTTTTTGTATCCAATACCATTGGCATTTTTTTCTGTTCCGAAGGTACCCAGATCTGCGATAGCTTGGTTAGAGATATAAATCATTTTTAAGGAAGCCGGTGACATAAAGAAGGTCAAGTGTGGTGTAGCGAAATAATCTATACCCGGTGAGACCCTGATTGTGGCAGGAGAAAAGAAATTAGCAATAAGTTTTTCGCCATTTACAGCTTTAAGAATATTGCCCTCATAAGTTGGGGTCATCTGAGATTCGATACCCAAATCTAGAGCTGCTGCCCATTTGTCATTAAACTTTCGGCCGGCTTTTGAAGTTAAAACGAGCCGGTCCAGATTTTTTTGAAATGGATTTGATGAGACTCCTATCTTTTGAATAGACAATTGCAGAGAAGCATTATTGAGCCAATAAATGCGCCCTTTTTTATAATTTGCAAAGACATTGCCTAAACCTCCAAATCCAAGCCTGTTATCTCCCGAACCAAATCTAGGGTTTATCAGTGCAAGTTGGGCAAAATCAAGACCTATTCCGGCTCCTTTTACCCAGCCTTCACCATCTTTGGCACTTGCTTTTTGAATTTCAGCCAAACGATCATTTCCTGCTTGTCCGAATAAAATTCCGGAAACAAAAAGGGCGAGCAAAATTGTCAAATTTGATTTCATAAATGATTCAATTTTAATTAGTAATTAAGAGTTTTTGTTGAGAAAAATTTCCACTTCTGCGGTGGATAGTTTATTTAATGGGATAATAATTTGTTTTTCGTTGGTGGTAAGGGTAATAGAGTTGTTGTCCATTTCAGTGACAATACCGGAAAAATTACCGACTTTTATGTGGTCACCTTTTTTGAATATGTGTTTCTGGAGCAAAGAAACAATAAAATTGGTCATAATATCTTTTGACGCAATACCATATCCAAGTGCAAAAGCAAGTACGATACCACCTATCATAACAGTTAGGTTGTTAGCAAGAAAGGATGTTTGAATTTTGGCTTGCTCCAGAGCACTTAATAGCACTGTTAAAAATAGAAAATAGAAAATTGCTGATGAAATGGTTTTAGCTGAAGGAATGCCCAGTGATTTGCATACTGTCAATACGATTTTACGAATGTTTTCTGCTATTATCAAACCAAAAATAAGTATGAACAGAGCCACTATTACATTGGGAATATAGTTTATGAGGTCACTCATTAACTTTGAAATAGCGGGCATGTTTAAAACATCAGTTGCTGCAACCAGGAAAACAAGAAGCATGAAATAATAAACGACCTTAGAAATGATGATGCTTAACTTTATTTCAATGTTTGATTTTCGGATGAAATCAATTTCGTTGAGTTGTTCGCCTATTTTATCTATTTTTAAAGAGCTCAGTAACTTTTGAATAAATTTTGAGGCAAGCTTTGAAATGATCGTGCCTGCAATGATTAACAACAAGGCACCGGTCAGATTGGGGATGACTGCAGCAAATTTTAAGGCCAGTTCGTGAAGAATTTCCATGAAGTGAGTTTTAAAGTTTTAGAGCTTATTATTTTGGTTGTTTTCATCTTTTTCAAATTCATAAGATGAAGGTGTTATCATATTCATCCCTACTTTTACAAAACCGGTCGCATAGAGGTTGACAACATCACCCACAAACTTGAATACACCTAGGTTGTCTTTTAAGTAACGTTCAAGATTAACCGGGATTTGAACTTCATCTTCATTTTCAATATTGTTTATATCAGGATTTTCCATATTACCAGCATTAAAATATTAACAATTGATTTACTTAAGTGTCGAGCTTTTTCTTTAGCCCGTTTTATTTTCATTTTTACGGCACTTTCTGTTTTATCGAGTATTTCTGAAATTTCCTTTATAGACATACTTTGCTCATATTTCATGATTAAGATGGCTTTGTCTTCTCCGGGTATCATCTCCATCACTTTTTCAAGCTTTTGGGCTTCCATTTCAAAAATTTCAGCATCTTCCTGCACATCAGAGGTGTCGTCTTTTATTTCTTTTTCATAACCAAAAACCTCATTCTCTTTTTTATTCTTACGGAGCGAGTCAATGCAATAGTTAAAGGTAATTGAATAAATCCATGTGCTGAATTGGGATTTTTCTTCAAATTTTGCCAAATTCATAAATATTTTCATAAAGATATCCTGACAGGCATCGATCGCCCATTCCTCGTTTTTGAGCATGGAGAGGCACTTGGCATATACTTTATTGGCGTACCGATTGTAAATCATGCTGAAATAATCTTGCCGCTGGGTATTGAGATACAGTCGAACAAGTTCAGCATCAGGAATTTTCAATGGTTTTTTATTCAATTATTCAAGAGGTTTAACGACCAGAAATGTTCATGAACAACTATGTAGACGCAAATATGCTAAAAAGTTACAATAATCATCCGCCAAGATGATTTTTATCACCCTCATGAGTTCTTACAAACTTATGACAAAACCACATTTTTGCATTGCTACATTTGTGGGACAATTATGATAGAAGGATTTAAAATAATTACGGTAACGCATCATCAGGCAAGTTTGCAGGATATTCAAAAGGTCATTTTGCACCCTGATGGTATTGGTGATCGATTGTCGCAACTAAAATCTCAAATCGGTATTCCTGAAATTCTTTATCTGGCTACGTGTAACAGGGTTTGTTACCTCCTGTATGATGAGAAGGAGTTTGGTGAAGACCGGCTTCAATCATTTTTTCAATTTGTTAATCCGGCATTAAGTTCAGACAATTGGACAACCACAAGGGCTCAAATTAACTTTCTTCAAGGTAAGCGAGCCATGCAGCATTTGT
>JAEUUM010000113.1 GCA_016787375.1 Saprospiraceae bacterium | reverse complement strand
CTTTATGCAGATCAATCAAGCGTTACAAGAAAACTAGCTGGTATGTTTGCGAGTTTAGATCTTGATTACAAAAACTGGATTTACCTAAATATATCTGCAAGAAATGACTGGGCAAGTACTTTTGGTCCTAAAGCAAAAAATAGCTTTTTATACCCAAGTGCCAGTTTAGCCTTTGTTCCAACTGAAATCATGAATCCAAATGATGTATTATCTTACATGAAGTTAAGATTGTCATATGCACAGGCTGGACGTGAACCAAATGCATATTCATCTGCTACTTATTATGGTAAACCAACCTTTACTGATGGATTTACTGATGGAATTTCATTCCCATACCTCGGTAACAATGGTTTCTCAGTAAGCAATACACTTGGAAACACAGAATTAAGACCTGAGATCAATACTACAATGGAGTTTGGTGCAGACTTTAAATTCTTGAAAAACAGAATTACACTTGGTTTTACATACTATGATTCAAAAGCGACTGACTTGTTAATCGCTAGACCAATTGCAAGTTCTACAGGTTTTGCAGCCTTAATCGCAAACTCTGGAGAGATGACAAATAAAGGTATAGAGCTAGAACTTGGATTGGACGTAGTTAAAACTAAATCATTTAACTGGAACATTCAAGGAAATTTCTCAAGAAACAAAAACGAAGTTACAAAGCTTGTAGATGGTGTTGATCAGTTTAGCATTGAAGCAGCATTTACGGGTATCGGTTCTTATGCAATTGTCGGTCAACCATTTGGTGCAATATTTGGTTCAACTTGGCAAAGAAATGATGCTGGAAGCTTAATCATAGGCTCTAACGGATTACCACTAAAAAATGCTGAAGATCAATATATAGGTAACCCTTATCCAGATTGGATTTCTGCAATCAGAAATACTTTTACATTCAAAGGATTCTCCTTAACAGGATTGCTTGATATTAGACAAGGTGGTGATCTTTGGGGAGGTACGATTGGCCGTTTGAATAGAATTGGAGTTACAGCAGCATCAGCTAATAGAACAGAAGCCTACGTGATTCCTGGTGTTAAGGCTGATGGAACACCAAATGATATAAAAATTTCACCAAATGCTTACTTCTCACAATATATTGGTGATGGTGGTGGCGCTCAAGAATCATTGGTTTATGATGGATCTTGGGTAAGACTACGTGAAGTAACATTAACATACACATTGCCTAAGTTTAAGAAATTAATCCAAAGTGCATCTGTTTATGTTACCGGTAGAAATCTTTGGTTACAAACTGACTATCCTGGTGTAGACCCTGAAACTAGTTTGACTGGTGCAGGTTCTAACATTGGTGGATTTGACTACTTCAACATGCCGGGATCAAAATCAATCATAGTTGGTTTAAACATCGGATTCTAATTTTATAAAAAATTAAAATGTCAGAAATGAAAAATTATATATTTTTAACCTTACTCTTAACTGGTCTGTTATTTACAGGCTGTAAGAAATTTGTAGAAGGGGAGGATGTTTCACCCAATTCTCCTGCAAATGTTACTGAAGCACTTCTTTTGTCTGGTTTGGAAGTTTCAACTTTTTCAAACTACACAGGAGATATGGCACGTGTAACTTCAGTGTTAGCTCAACAATCTACAGGTAAACTGTTCCAATATGAAGAATTGGCAAGGTACGATATCACTGAAACCACCATTGACAACCTATGGGGGCAGATATACAATCGTTCCTTGATTAATGCTCAGCTTCTTATTGATAAAGCTGGATCTACAAACAAACATTATAGAGGTATTGCCAGAGTGCTTAAAGCGATGAACCTTGGGCTAGTTACCGATATGTGGGGAGATGTTCCAAACAAAGAAGCATTGGCAGGACTAAATGCAAGCTATAATGCAAGCTTTGATTCTCAGGAATCAGTAATTGCCGATATTCAAAAGACACTTGATGATGCTATTGCTGACCTTAAATCTACAGACAATATCATCACTCCGGGTGGGGATGATTACATATTTGGTGGTGATGCAAGTAAGTGGATTATGAATGCTTATGTTTTAAAAGCTCGTTATGCAAATCGTTTGAGCAAAAGAGATGCAAGTGGTTCTGCTACTGCTGCTCTCTCTGCTTTAAATGAGGCCTATAATGCAGGATACACAAGTAACGATAATAATATGAACGCACTGTTTGGCCAAAACGCAAACGAATACAATCAATGGTTTGCATTTAACCAAGATCGTGCAGGTTATGTTACAATGGGCGCAACTTTGGTAAACTTGATGGGTTCTATCAATGACCCAAGATTATCTTTCTATGCAAGCAAGGATGCGATGGGTAATTACTCAGATGAAGCCGGAATAGGTGCATTCTACGGTTCTGCAAATTCATCTTTGCCAATGGTTACTTTTGCAGAAGCAAAATTCATTGAAGCTGAGGCTCACATGAGACTTGGTCATAAAGACGAAGCTGCTGCTGCTCATAATGCTGCAATTGTTGCAAACGTAGTTGCCGTAACTGGTGCTAATGATGCTGCTTATGAGGCTGCACAAGCAAGTGAGACTGAAACTACAATTACCATGGCTAAAATCATGACCCATAAGTATATTGCAATGTTCACACAACCAGAAGTTTATTCTGACTGGAGAAGAACAAATATTCCTGCATTGACTCCAAACTCTGGCGGTGTGGTAAGTGAAATTCCAAGAAGATTACCAACTGCTCAGCAAGAAAGACTATACAACACTAAAGCTGTTGTTAATTCTAACTTGCTAGATCCTGTTTGGTGGGATAAATAAAGTTAAATAAGTTAATTTTAGTTTACTTATGTGGCTGTTCATTGATTTGGGCAGCCACATTTTATTTTGTTTTTATTTAATTAATATAATTTTAATTTCGATTTTATTTTTTTTGAGTTATTTTTTTATATAAATATGAATTTATTTAACCACATTATTAAAATGGGTTATATTTGATTTCAGAAACACTTATTTTTTAACAACAAAACAGGATTAGTATGAAAAAACTTACACTACTGGTTACTATGATGCTTATTGCGGCTGGCTCGCTAATGGCACAGAGGTCAGTCGTAGGAAAAGTAACTGATGCTTCAGGAGAGGCACTTCCTGGGGCTACTGTATTGGTAAAAGGCACCAATAACGGTACAACCTCTGACGATAATGGTAATTTTAAGGTCGATGTACCGGCAAACGCTAACACGCTTGTCGTTTCTTACACCGGTTTCAACACGCAAGAGATTGTCCTTGGGGCATCTAATGTGGTTAATGTGACAATGGAAGAGGGAATTTCCCTTTCTGAAACTGTGGTAACTGCACTTGGTATCACCAAACAAAA
The DNA here is from genome assembly GCA_016787375.1 of Saprospiraceae bacterium. Lineage (GTDB taxonomy): Bacteria > Bacteroidota > Bacteroidia > Chitinophagales > Saprospiraceae > JAEUUM01. Next base: position 585 of record JAEUUM010000113.1, on the reverse strand, counting down.
GAATGCATTGCCTTACTCTGCACAAAAGGTTGATGGAAGCGATGTCTCAAGATCCAGAGATGGAAACGTAGTAAATGCTCTTGCTGGAAAAGTTGCAGGTTTGAATATAAAAAGGAATAACAGCCTAGGAGGTTCAACAAATATTGTTCTTAGAGGTAATAAATCGCTGACTGGTGATAATCAGGCACTTTTTGTGGTGGATGGTGTGCCGGTTGATAATACCAATAACAACAGTACCAACCAGAAATCAGGCCGGGCAGGTTATGACTACGGAAATGCTGCAGCAGATATAAATGCTGATGATATTGATAATGTGACTGTTTTGAAAGGTGCTGCTGCATCAGCACTCTATGGCTCACGTGCAGCTAATGGTGTAATAATAATTAACACAAAAAAAGGTTCCAAAAGCAAAGGAATTGGTGTTACACTTAATTCTGGTTTGAATATTGGTTCGATTGAAAAATCTACTTTTGCTTCTTACCAGAAAAAATATGGTGCCGGATATGGGAACTATTATGAGGATGATTCGGGCAAATTTTTATCACGGGATATCAATGGTGATGGAATAGATGATTTAGTGACCCC
>JAEUUM010000082.1 GCA_016787375.1 Saprospiraceae bacterium | reverse complement strand
AGTTTCTCCGAAAAAATAAAAATTTCGATATATATATGCATAATCAATACTGACATTGGTTAGAGTCTTCCCTCGAAACGCGAACAAATTATCTAATCTTTCTTGTGGAATCAAAGCTTCATCAAAATTTGTATAAAGCCCGTTAAATGAAATATTTAGATTGTTTTTACTATATTTAAAGTTTAAACCGGCATTTCTTTGTTTAATAGAGTTTTTATCATCTATCTCAGATTGTGTTCGATGAAATCCAGAGGTCTGTAATGAGCTAAAACCAAAATCATATTCAATTGTAGAGTCAGGTACAATGATGTTGGCATCGGTATTTCGGCTAGAAACAAATGACGTTAGTTCAAAGTTTTTTGCTACCCGGAAACTCGCTCCAACACCTCTAAAAAAATTGTTTTCAAGAGTTGAAGTGTAGGGGATCAAAACAGGGCCTCCTTTTTTTATCAATGTTGCAAAGGAACTTTTTCCATATCCAAATCCGGCATGGGTTATTAAACCTTGCCCAAATGATACTGCAAAATCACCAATGGCAAGTGATATAAGATTTGGAGAATAATTTTTCAGAAATGCATGGAATGTGTAATAATCAAATCCGTTTTTTTTGTTTGAGCCATAAAAAAATTCTTCCCCGGGATCTTTTTCTGCAGTGAATCCAAAGGATAATTTGTTGGAATATTGGTGTCTATATCGAACGAAAAATTTATTTTGATCCCCCAGATAGTAAGAGGAGCCTGAATTTTTTTGTTCAGTGGTATAACCAATTGGTTGCTCTAAAATTCTTTCCCATTTTAAAAACAGATCATTTTTTCCATTTTTTAACATATCAAGAAATGGAACATTGTAATTAGCCGCACTACCATTTATCTTAACAAAAGGCAACATCTTTTTAACATCGTCGATACCTAATGTCGGTACTGCCTGAAGCTCGTAAACAGATAAAAACTCACCTTGTTCTATCTTGTATGATATGATATCTTTCAAGATGATATCAGGAATAAAGAACAACTTTTGCCATTCTTCAAAACTTGCTTTATTAATGTCTATTGGATTTTTCTTTAGATCATTTAATTGATCATAAAGCAACGTAGGATCAATGCTAGTTTCATCATTGTTTGTTAGAAAATCTTCAATAATAGAATTCAAAAAGTTATTTTCAGTTATTGTTTCATTATTCTGACCATTCACGTTAAAGTGAATCAAAACCAACCCAGATATCAAGAATAAAATCCCTTTCAAATCAAATTCTTTTATTTTCAAACATATTCGAAGCATAATTCAAGCAAAAATAATTGAATATCATGATAATATTAAAAATTATTTGACCGATAAACGAATATGTTTAATTAATTTTGCATCGATATTTACAAACATACCATCATCTCTAAAACTTTCTTTCAAAACAATTATTAAACATGAGCCTCTCAAGATTTAATGCTATTGACACAATTTTACATCGCACGGAATTTGATGTCGATTATGTTTCCTCACCTGCAGAAAACATTTCATCCTATTTTGGTTGTAATGTTTTCAATGATGAGTCTATGAAAACCTACCTTCCGGAAGATGCTTACCTTAATGTAAAGGCTGCAATTCAATCTGGGTCAAAATTGGGAAGAGAAATTGCGGACATCGTTGCTGATGCAATGAAAAAATGGGCAATGGACAAAGGAGCAACACACTATGCTCACTGGTTTCAGCCATGGACCGGCCGTACTGCTGAAAAGCACGATTCTTTTTTCACATTAGAAGGTCAAGACCCTATTGAAACATTTGGAGGGAAAGAATTGGCACAACAAGAACCTGATGGATCCAGTTTTCCGGGTGGAGGATTACGTTCTACTTTCGAAGCCAGAGGTTACACCGCTTGGGACCCTTCATCACCTGCATTTATTATAGAAATAGGCGAGGGGAAGACACTTTGTATCCCTACAATTCTTGTGACCTATGGAGGTGAAGCATTAGACTTTAAACTTCCTTTGTTGAGATCACAATCTGCGCTTGAGCAGGCTGCATTGCCGATTGTAAATTGGTTTGATCCTGAAGCAACCCGTATCATTACTACCCTGGGATGGGAGCAAGAGTACTTTTTGATTGATGAAG
>JAEUUM010000096.1 GCA_016787375.1 Saprospiraceae bacterium | reverse complement strand
TGTTTGTTTAGAGACTCAAAGGTAAGATTTCTTGTAAAATTAATATCAATTTAACATGATAATACAAGTTGCCAAAATCACTACAATTTAAAAGTCCGTTCCAAATGCTAAATAAAAAATTGGTTTTCCTATTACTTTTGTCTCTATCCCATAGCCGTAATCAGCACGTATGAAGTACCCGAGAAGGGAGGTTCTTGCACCAAATCCAAAACCTGCTACTACGGGATCTCTGTAATAATTAACCTTTAATTTTACAGTTGGCGGATTTTCAAGGTAAATTGTATTTATTGGGTTATCTTTTGCAAAAGGTGAAAATCCTTCCCAAGCTGTACCTGCATCAAAAAATCCTACCAGTTGAAAGTTCCTAATGAAGGAGGATCTGATTTTTTCTGAAATGTACCTGAACAGTGGCACTCTAAATTCAGCATTTAGAACTGCATAGCTGCTGCCATTTCTAATGTTATAGGCAAATCCACGGATTCCTGGTGCTATTGTTTGGTAAGCTATGTTTTGTCCTTGTGGCAGCGGAATATTTTTATTAAAATCTGGAAGTAGCCAATTGTCGACACCACCCAATATATTTAGGATCCTTTCTGTACCATAAGATATTTCTCCGGCAAGTCTTACTGCAAAGACGCTTTTCCTTAATACGGGGTGATAATGTCTAAAGTCCAGTCCGATGATTCCCATATATCCTTTTTTAAAATCAAAAGAAAATGGTTCTTCAACTTGAATCTGAGTTCCTTTTACCAATTCTGTGTAGACTTTATATCTGGTTCCATTCAGCAGATTGATGCCGGTTGAAAGGGTGTTATCGAAAACATATTCGATTCTTTGACCGAACCTTTGTTCGTTGTAGCTCCTGGTTCCAAGTGTGTTTGATTCTGTAGCCTTCCAGAGCATTTTGTCATTTCTAAAGAGTGTTCTGAAGCGCAAACTTCTAAACATATCAAATGGATATCTAAATTCTGCCTGCAATAAGTTTGTGATTACTTTGGTCCTAAACTGTGGGAATGCAGGTGATGCGGCGGGTATCTGAAATTGCAAAGCAGCAGGCAGACTTTTAATATAATCATTATTAATCAAACTTGGGTCAATGATACTTTGTTGACCGGAATAATAGTATGAATATGATTTATCCCAACGATATTTTCTGTCTCTGAAAGTAACAAAGTACTCGCCACCTCTAAAACTTGTCGGAAATCTGGCACCAACTTCAAACACATAATCTTCAAGGACATCCTTAAAATTAGTGGTAAGAAGTATGCCCAATGGGATATAAGAGAAATTGTCTCCGGAACCCGTTCCATTTAGTTTTCGACCCACATAATTGTCTAAACCACCAAATATGGGTGAATTATCTAGCCTAGTTGTAATATAATCCGTTTTAAAAGCAAGTCTGTAAGGAACAATCCTGGAGTTTTTTAAGACAAATTTTCTGCTTTCTGCAATAATTTTTACTTCGGGTTTTTCTTCAATGAGGGGTTCAGAAGGTTTTACATATTTTATCTGCGGCTCATCGTCTTCAAATTCAGATTGGAAATATGATGCCTTCTTTTCAAATGCTGTATCCTTCTTAGTTTGAACTGGCTGAACAACAATGGCTCTCAATGAATCTTTTTTTGGTTCTTTAGGTTTGGCCGGGGATTTATTCAAATGTTGTGTTATGTACCATTCTTTGTTATAATCTTCCTTATATGCTGAAATTGCCGGAGATTCGTTGCTGGCTTTTGAATTCTGATCCAATCCAAGCTTAATTTTTTGGTTTTCTTTATAGGATACAAGTTTAGATGAACCGATGATTTTAACGGGTATAACAGATTTTTTAAAATCAGTTTCCCAGCCGGAGCGAATGACTGTTTTTTTAAGTGGCTGGAAAGTTATGGTGTCAATATTTTCTCTTTCAAGTTTTGGTACAAAGCTGTCTATTGAAACAGTAATTTTCGTTCCATCTTTGAAGTAAATAGATTGAATTGTGTCAACTACAATTTCCTCCAAAGTAGCAATTTTTCTATTCCAGATTCCACTTTCGTCAGTCATAAATGAAAAATGCGTTGAGTCAATGGGGTTTGGATTGGCTTCGCTGCTCTCGGGAGTGTCAGTTAATTTTATGATTGAAGGATTTTCTGAATCTATCTCTGCAAAATAAAGGTCCATTTTTTGAAAAGGCATAATAGAATCTAATTTTGAGTTGGAGAGCAATGCTTGTGGTCTGTTTGACAGGAAAATAATGCCTTTTTGATTTTTTAATACAGCATATTTTGCCCCCAAGTCATCATAAAAGTCATTTGTTATTCTTACTGTCTGTTTTGTTGTTGTGTAATAAATAAATACATCTGAAACACCATTAACTGTTGCAGTAAACAACAATCTACCTTTATCGATGAAATCAACCGAATGTATCCTCTCGAAGTATGGAGCAATATTTTCCCATTTCCAATTTTTATCAATGATGTTGTACCTTCCAATCATTTGCTGGTCTCGCTGTTCTCTGATGACAACTAATTCTTTACCATCTACAGACCAAGCCAGGTGAGGGTATTCAGTGTCTGCGAGTTGGAAAAGATTTTTAAAGCCTCTTTTAAATATCACCTTCCTTTTATTTGAGCTTGAATCTTGCAGATAGATTCGCTCCTTTCCAACCTGATTGGTGGCAATCGCATAAATCCCCCCCCTAGGACTCACAGCAATATGGGTCAGATTTTCATTTTTTCGCTTTGGCAATCTGATTATTTTCAAAGAATCAGGATGTTTTGCGGCATCATCATTTTGATACCTTGAGGTGTAATAAGAAATGATATTTTCTCCGATTATTTTACGGTTATTGCCCAATACATATAAAAATCCTGCGTCAACTGATCGATTAATTCTTACTAAATATAGCAAATTTGCAACGGAAGTTAAGCCATAATTTTTAGCCACAAAATACCAGAAAGCATGGCCCGCGATTTCAGGATTTAGCCTGATAAGTTGATCAAATGTATGAATATTTCCATTGGTAAGGATGTCCTTTAATTCGCTATCAATTTCAACAGACCAATCTTCACCCACATAAGACACCAGGCCGATTTTAAACCAATCGGGCAGATTGAATGAAACAGCATTTTGGACAATTTCTTGTAAGCTTGTTCCAAACAGAATGGATTCAATGTACACGCCTGCAATTCCTTCACGAATCAATTTTCTTAGATTGCGGTTGTTTCCATCAATGTAAACAAATATTTTGTTACCCAATATTTTTGTTGAGCCACCATTATATTCAAATGCCTCTTCAAGGCCTAGATTTGATTGCTTTAAGTCAGTTAGGTCTGTATAAACTATAATTTCGATTTTGTCATTGATACTGTGCTCCAGTAAATCCTTTATGCCATCCATTTCAGTCTCGGCGATATTTGCAGCTGCAATACCAACATTTCTGCCTTCACCATACCAATAAGTTATGGTTCTTTCTCCTTCATAGTATGTCCACTCTTTAAATTTTGCATGAAATTGGACACGGTTTTTACCAAATTCAACTCTTGATGTTTGGGCATAACATTCACTGTTACCCAAGTTTATGGCTAAAAATATAATTATCAAAAAGAAAAACCTCATTGTCATAAAACGTATTTGACCAGCTAAATGTATATTTTTTTACACAAAATCATGCTTCAAAATGAAAATTATTTTCTTCACACCAACATTCTTAATATTGAATGATGCAACAGGTATTTTGTTTAAAATATGGAATCTTCGCTAATGGTTCTAGGAGTTATTGAATCAAAAAAGCCCCAGATATTTGGTCTGAGGCTCTTCTGATTTTAATAAATTAAGATTAATCCTTTAAAATTATTTTATTTATAAAGTATTCTCTATCGTTTTGAATTTTGATCATGTAACAACCGGAAGGTATCACTTGAACATTAATTGTAGGTGTGTTATTTCCTTCAATTAGTCCAATTTTGTCTGATTTGATGATTTTACCATCAAGAGAAAGGATATTGACTTCATAAATTCCGGTAGTACCAGTTTTGAGAGATATGTTTACATAATTGCTTGCCGGATTAGGATATACGCTTAAGTCTCCTTGTTTTTGATCTTTAGTCGAAACTACCTGAGCTTCAACTATTGTTCCTTCTTGGGGTGCTATTGTACATTCCTGATCACCTTCTGAAGTGGTTACGCAAGCTTCGCCGTTGTATGATTTAAGATCCATGTATTCAAGGTCATCAATAAACCATCCAAGACCACCTGCATTATCGTCTGAGCCATATTTCCATCTGATTATTATTTCTTTACCTTGATAGTCAGACAAATCAATGTAAGTGTCTATCCAACCATTTGAATTTCCGGAAAACGCTTCAAGATTTGGGAGAACAAATGTTGCATATTGCATTTTTGTAGGGTAGCCATTTCTTAAAAATTTACCTTTCACTCCGGCCCAAGTTGATCCGTTGTTTTCAGAAATTTCTACATAACCACCATCTGCTCCAGCTTCAGTATCATAGTTTTGATAAAATCTTAGAACAGGTCTTGCCCCACTAACGGTGTATTTTCCAATGAATTTGAGGTTATGTTTGTTGACGGTAGCCACGTCTGCGATTCCAAAACTTGTGATGCCAGATTTGGCAAAAAGAGTAGTTGGCTCCCAGCTATCAGAACCCTCAATAGTCTCCAAATCCCAATTGTCAGTAGATTCGCAGTCATCATATACTTGTGACTGAGACCAAAAGTTAAATGGAGTTTTTACAGTATAAGTTACCGTTTTGCTCTCACCTGAAGCCATGGTACCCAGGTTGAAAGTAATAATGTCACCTGTCACAACTCCACCAT
>JAEUUM010000054.1 GCA_016787375.1 Saprospiraceae bacterium | reverse complement strand
CAAAAATAAATTTGAAGCTCTTGCTGCCCATGACGCCATTGTTGAGTCTCACGGTGCACTCAAAACTGTAGCAGTTAGCTTAATGAAAATAGCGAATGACATCAGGATGCTTTCGTCAGGACCAAGAAGCGGTATTGGTGAATTGCATATACCGGACAACGAACCAGGCTCTTCAATTATGCCGGGTAAAGTAAATCCTACCCAATGCGAAGCATTAACCATGATTTGTGCTCAAGTGATGGGCAATGATGTTGCCATTGGTGTGGGTGGTTGCAATGGACACTTCGAGCTAAATGTTTTCAAACCCATGATGATTTATAACTTTCTCCACAGTGCCAGACTTATTGGAGAGGGCTGTGTGAGCTTCAACGATAAATGTGCTGAAGGAATTGAGCCAATTGAAGTTAATATTAACAAGCATGTTGACAACAGCCTCATGCTTGTTACCGCTCTCAATACAAAAATTGGTTATGACAATGCAGCAAAAATTGCAAAAAAGGCTCATAAAGAAAATCTGACTTTAAAGCAATCAGCTGTTGCACTTGGTTTGCTTAGCTCTGAACAGTATGACGAATGGGTAATACCTGAAGACATGGTAGGATAAACCAAAAATTTGGTTCAAACTCTATTCATTATTATTTAATCATAAAACCAACACTATGAAAATTGCATTAAGAATTTTAGGTGCCTTTTTGATTTTATTTCTTATTCTGGCACTTTTTACACCCAAGCATCACGATGTAGAACGATCGGCATTAATTATGTCTCCGAGTGAAATTGTGTTTGATCAAATAAACGATCTAAACAAATGGGCGGCATGGTCACCTTGGGATAAGATGGATCCTGAAATGAAAAAGACTTTTGGAACCTCAACAATTGGAGCAGGTAGTTATTATACATGGGAGGGCAAGAAAGCAGGCTCTGGAAAACTAACTATCACTTCAAGCACACCAGAAACGATCAAAACAAAAGTCGAGTTTGGAGGAATGGGATCTGCAGATGGTATATATTCTTTCAAAACTGAAAATGGAGGTACCAATTTGAGTTGGAGATTTATTTATGATACCCCTTTCCCGTGGAACGCATTCACTTTTTTGATGGGAGGTGACAAATCAGTTGCCAAAGATTTTGAAACCGGATTAGCCAATTTAAAATCAATTTGTGAAAAACTAGCCAAAGAACCAAGAAAATTCAACGGGTTCGACATTAAAGAGTCTGAAATGCCTTCCACCACTTACGCATATAAAAGGGCAGTAAATAAATTTTCAGCAATTGCAGGTTTTCTTGGCGCAGGATTCCAGGAAGTGAGTAAGGCATGTCTTTCTTTAAAAACTGAAATCACCGGTCCGCCTTGTGGACTGTATTGGAATTATGATGAAAAAGCCGGAACAACGGACATGGCTGCAGCAATGCAAATTGACCGTGCGATTGTATTGAAGGCCCCATTGGGCACCATTGACATGAAAGGCAAAGCACTAACCATAGATTTTTATGGACCTTATGACAAAATATCCAATGCACATCAAGCAATGGACGAATATATGCTGGCCAAAAATCTTAAAAACAAACTTCCGGTTATTGAGCAGTACATTACTGA
>JAEUUM010000048.1 GCA_016787375.1 Saprospiraceae bacterium | reverse complement strand
GACAACATAAATTAATTAAGGATTTTTGATAGTCAATTTATTGATTACTTATTAAAATATTGTCTATTTTTGGAAGAGAAAGGCAGCGTAATGCTGTTTTAACAAGTCTCACTAAAAAAACACATTTCATGAAAATTAAATGTCTACTAAGCTTTTTGTTTTTGATTGGTTTTAATATTTTATTGAAAGCACAACCGTGCAACAATCCTCCCTCTCAGTACACCTGTGAAGAAGTAATGGCAAACAATGCCGTACTCTGTAACATCAATGACCTGGATGGTTACTGCACCACTCTGCCGGATTTCCCCAACCCTACCGGGCCGAATCCTTTATGCTCCTCAAATGGAGGAGGAGTGGCCAATAATACCATTTGGTTTGGTTTTATCGCAGGGACAACTAATATGTCTTTGCAAGTTATACCTGCAAACTGTACTATCGTGGGTGGAGGAAATCAAGGGATCCAAATAGGTATCTATGAGGAACCTTGTCCACCTTCAGGGCAAGAGATTGTCTGTACAGGAACCTGCGTAACAGCACCTTTTACTCTTTCAAGTGGCAGTTTTACTCCAGGTAAAACTTATTACTTTTGGATGGACGGTTGCGGAGGGTCTGTCTGCGATGTAACCGTAGATGTTCTATCAGGAGGGCCTTTGGTAATGGGAAATATTAATCCGATTCAAGGTCCTAAAAAAGTTTGTACCGGGGGAACATTTACCTATAAGGTAGATCAAGTTGTAGGTGGCGCATACTACCATTGGTATGTAAATGGTGATTTACAAGGAGATCCTACCCAGCAAGATGAAACGATTGATTTGGTCTTTCCTTCTCCGGGTGTTTATAAAATTTGTGTAGATGTATCGAATTTTTGTATTCCCGAGTCTGCACCACCATCGCCAAAATGTATTGATGTAACCGTAACAGATATAGTACCTAAAAATCCAGCCCCGGTAAAAATCTGCAAAGATGCGGAATACAGCTACAACAATGAGCTTTACCCTGTAGGCACGCACACTGTCAATCTAACCTCATGGCAGGGATGTGACAGTATCATTACACTGCAAGTTAATCCAATCGATGTGCCTCCAACAGACTTAGGTCTTATATACAGGTGCTTTGGAGATTGTATAACCGTTGAAGACAAACAAAAAAATGGAGGTGTATTTTGTGATAATGGCGTCGAAGAAGTAACTTTAAAGTCATGGCAAAATTGCGATAGCGTTGTTACTTTTGAATTGGCAATTGTTGAAATAGATGTTGAGATTGAAGAGCCCAATGAGCTGGGTTGTCTTGTAAACTCAACCTTGCTTGATGGGTCCCAATCCTTGGCCGAAAATTGGACCAACCTAGTAATTAAATGGGAAGCATTCAATGGTGGAAAACTCTCAGGTCCAAGTGATCAACTTATAACCCAAACAGATAAAGGCGGTAAATATTGTTTAACCTTAATCGGACAAGCCCCTGGAGGAATAAGTTGCAAAGATAGCGCTTGTGTTATTGTTACTGTAGACCCAACTTCACCAACTGCATCTATTGTTGGGGATACAATTTCTTGTTACAAAGATTCAATAATTTTAACAGGCTCTTCTACTTCAAATAACTCCACCTATGCATGGAATGGTCCCGGTGGTAAAAATTATACCGGAAAAAATATTAAAGTTGGAGATCCGGGTATATATACCTTGACCGTAACCGCTCCAAACCTTTGTACCGACTCAGAGACATTTAATGTAATTTCAATTAAAGCGAATCCAAATATTTCAGCAAATGGTGATACCATCAGTTGCGCCGTACCTTCAAAGACACTGACCGGGAACAGCTCCACAACCGGAGCAACATTTAAGTGGTATGACTCGGGTAACAATGTCATTTCAAATTCAAATTCAGTGAGTTTGTCCAGTCCGGGAAATTATACTTTTGAAGTTTTCAATCCCAAAAATGGTTGCTTGTCCAAACTCACTGTACCTCTGGTGCCCAATTTTCTAAAACCACAGAATATTTCAGCAGTTGGAGACACATTTAATTGTGTTAAGTTCCCAGGAAAAGTTCTTGGTAATTCAAGTACCATTGGTGTAAGCTATGATTGGACAGGTCCAAATGGATTTAATTCGACATTGCAGAATCCAGATGCACCCTTCAAAGGTGATTACACTGTGGTCTTCACTGCTCCGAACGGTTGTAAAGATACTGCAATGGCAAAAATTGTTGCAGATACAACAAAACCTGATTTAGCAATTGTAAACGATACCATAGATTGTTTTACATTTACCGGTACCCTTATTGCAAAAACATTAACTCCGGGAGTAAGTTATTTATGGAGTGGACCAGGTGTAAGCGGAACTAACTCTAGCATAACCGTCAACACAGCAGGCTTTTATGATGTGACCATCACCGCCCCAAATGGTTGCACCAATACATCAACAGCTGAGGCAAAAAATGATCCGG
>JAEUUM010000556.1 GCA_016787375.1 Saprospiraceae bacterium | reverse complement strand
CAAACCTAAGTCACGGGTAATTTCTTCTTTACCACAATTACCCAGAGGTGTTTCATACGTTTCAATAATGGATGGAATTCTTTGGTCGAGCTTATTACCATCGGTAATTTTCGCATAGCAAGTAGCAGCAACTTTTGTTACCTGAGCGTTGGAGGTATCAGGGTTCTCAGTTAGATTTTCTGTTTCAACTGATCCGGTGTTGGTTTGAGCATTATTTTCTGAAGTTTGCGTTCCAGCACCATCTAATGCTTTACTGTCTTTAGGTTTTTGAATATTGAAACTGAAATCTACATCTTTCGGAGGCAAACATTTTTCTTTATCACAAGTCATGAAATTGACATAACCGGTAATTGGTTTAGAGTAATCGGTAACGGTAATTTTTTGCCTGAATATTGCTTTATGAGCATATTTGACAACCTTCATATCAAATATTGGGTCGTCAATTTCTTTTCTGTTGAGTTTGTCTTCAGTAACCTTGCCATCTCGCTTATATCGTGTGGATTTATCAAATTCAAAGTTTGTGGCAACCGGACCATTATCACTTTCGAGGTATTGAGAATAGATGGTCCATCCTTCATCAATATTTGCAGTCATAATCAACTCATGCTGATCGCCGGCTAGGTGTTTTACCTCAAAATTCCATTTAACAGGGTCAAGTATCTGTGCCTGGAGAGACATCTTAAAACCTGCAAAAATCACCAATAAAAACAATATTAAATTCTTCATTCACATCACAATTTAAGCTCTGTTAATTAACCGGAGTTCTAAAATACACCTCTGCCGGTGGGTAGCAAATTTCACTGTTACAAGTCATGAATTCAATATACCCACTTATGTAATCTAAAGGAGTTGTTGACTTTATACGTTGTTTTATAATCATTTGGTTACTGAACTTGACAAGTTCCATTCCAAAAACATCGTCAAATCCTGCTTTTTTAATTCCTTCCTCTGTTGCCTTCTCACTCAAATCAAGTTTTTCTGCATTTTCAAGCCGAACAGATGTTTTCACAGGTCCATCATCAGATATAAACTGAGAATAAACATACCAAGGCTTTTCAATTTTTGCTGTTAATGTGAGCGAGTAATAGTTGTCGGCTTCTTTTGTAGCAGTTGCAGACCATTTCACAACTTTATCAGATTGCGCAGAAGCAAGAGTAGTTGCAGCAAACAAAATCCCAAACATTAATAACTTCATCTTATTCATAATTTAACTTCAAAAATCAGTGAAAATTAATAATAAATCCAGTCAATAAATGCTTTTAACATATATTTATGAGGCATTTATCGTTTTGTAACCGGTCCATATTTTGAATCTAAAACATCTTGAAACACTTCGTACTCAAACCATTCCTTAAATAATTTGAAACTAAATTTAGGCACATTATAGCCATAATCTATCTGATAAGCGTGCAAAATATAACTAAACAGTTCTTCCTTTATGGATTGAAAAATATTCTGAAAACCCTTGCTTGTATGAATTTCTTCTATCAAAATTGCTTGTGGAGTAAGCAAAACACTCGTCTTTAATATGGAGTAGAGCTTAATAGCATCTACAAAGTTTTTTGTAGGCCTGATAACCAACATAGATCGTGATATAAAATTCGGATAAAATTCAACTTCATCTTCCACCATTTCACCCAAATCGTGTTCATCCTCATAAACTGACAATTCAGCCTCATTTATAAAATCAGCTTGGGATTGCGTTCTTACAACTATGTGATAATTACCTCTTCCAAAATCTTCAATATCTACATCGCCTACCAGTCTATCCATCTGTTTGGTATGAGTAGCAAATTCACTTGCCAGAGATAAATATTTCTTCACGTCATTCTTATTGACACCAAAACCCTTTAGCACGGATTTTAAATCAAATTCCAAATTATTGTTGGTAGCTGAATCTATGATGTTAAAATTCCAGCATAATTTGGCGATATCGTATACAAATTCAATATCAGCCCCGAACAGATCTTGACCAAAAACTTTATCAACTGTGTTCTTAAGAATCTGAGCATATTTCTTATCCTCCTCAAATCCATCATCAGGAGACAAAGATTTTCCACCCTTAATAATTTTCATAAAAATCTGTTTATCCTAAAATTAGCCCGTCATGCAAGTTGAAGATCTTCTCTCAACAAAGATTCGAACAAAATCTTACCATCTGCATTTCCCAGTATGATTTCTGAAGCTCTTTCCGGGTGTGGCATCATCCCAAAAACATTGCGGTTGGCATTGCATATCCCTGCTATGCTGCGACTGGTGCCGTTTGGATTAAATTCATCACTTATCTCACCGGAGGGGCCACAATACCTAAACAGTATTTGGTTGTTCTTTTCGAGATCATTGAGTATATTTTCATCCGCAAAATACCGCCCTTCTGCATGTGCAATTGGAATTTTGAGCACATCGCCTTTTTGCGTCAGTTTTGTAAATGGTGTTTCATTGTTCTCAACCCTTAAAAATACATTTTTACAAATAAACTTCTGGGTGTCATTTAACAACAAAGCTCCCGGCAACAAACCTGATTCGCATAATATTTGAAATCCATTACAAATACCAATAACAAGTCCTCCCTGATTTGCAAATTCTTTGACGGCAGCCATGATTGGAGAAAGACCTGCTAATGCGCCACATCTCAGATAATCACCGTACGAAAATCCACCCGGAAGCACGATACAATCGTTCTTGTCAAAACCTGGCAAACCAGTTTCTTTATGCCAAATTTTAACAACTTCAGAATGCATGACATCACCTAATACATGCACCATATCATCATCACAATTTGAACCAGGAAACACAACTACTCCAAATTTCATATTCATATTTTAAAGGATGGGGCAAATTGCCAAAAATAAACTGCAAATATCAGCAACAAATGTATCATTTCTGCCCATTTTTGAGGAATACTGAATAAAATTAACCCTCCTAATATTGAAATTGGCAAAATAATGCTCAAAAACTGCTCAATGCCTCGGTCTGGGATAAAGAATGTCATGACCCCACCAGTCAGCATAAAAAAATACAGGATCTCAATGTATTTAATATTTTGAATGGATTGTTTAAAAATTACTTTTGGGTAGCGAATCAAACAAACTAAAATCAAAAAAACAATAAAACACATTTTGTAAATACCATTATTTATCGATTTCATTGTAAAGTTCAAAGCAAAAACATCTAATTGAAACGACTTTAGTAATATTAATTCATCGTTCCAATAATAAAGGGAACTCATGATGATTATCGGAGACAAAATGCCTGAAAACAAAATAACATATTCATTGAATCTAGGTGCCCTCAATATCTGCAGACCTAAAATAACCGGAATTATAAACAACAAAAAGCCGGGATAAAAAAATGAAGACAACGCCAAATAAAATCCGATATTGAAAATTCCTCCTGAAACCTCATTCTTTTTGTAAACTGCAAATAACTCTCTGACAGACAACAAGATAAATAAATCAGCAAACAATAAAGATGTGTTACATAAATAATCCGGAAACAAATTTACTACAATCACCCATACAAAGCCAGGAAAGAGATTTGCATCTCGCATCATCCTGAATTTATTAACCAAAGTATTCAGAATTGTCGCTTGTGCAACTACCAAGACTATCTGAATCACCAAAACCCAGTACTTGTTGGCAGGCAAAAGTCCACTCAAAGCAACATTAAAAATACCGGCGTTTACAGCAGGAATTTCGCATTCATGGTGCAGCATATAAGGAAGCTTCAGCGCCAACATGTAAATCACAAAGATTACATTGGCTACAAGTTGATTGGTTCTAAGAATACTTAACACTCAGATAATTGATTTGAAGGTATAATTTCTAAAATACGATTCGGCAAAGCAAAAATACAAATTGCAATGCTGATAATGTATTCAAATCCGGTAATTATTGCCCATTCATGAATTACTCTTAAACTTTACTTTGAAAAATTTCAATTCGATCGGAATTTCTGTTAATCTCTTTTCAATCTAATTTGTTCATATTTTATGTTATCAAAATAGATTTATAACTTGCGCTTAAATTCAACTAATTGACTATATCTATTGAATCCATTCAGCAGCCTATTTTAGAGGAGTTAAAAATCTTTGAAAATAAATTCAGAGATTCAATGAAGAGTCATGTGCCCCTTTTAGATAAAATCACATACTACATTGTCAAAAGAAAAGGTAAGCAGGTAAGACCCATGTTCGTCTTTCTATCAGCTAGAATGTTGGCCAAGCCTTCAGAAAGTACTTACCATGCTGCTTCAATGGTCGAATTGTTGCATACTGCAACTTTGGTTCATGATGATGTCGTAGATGATTCGTTTGAGAGAAGAGGTTTTTTCTCAATTAATGCACTTTGGAAAAATAAAATAGCGGTGTTGGTGGGAGATTATCTTTTATCACGCGGTTTATTGCTGGCATTAGATAACAAGGAGTTTCAGTTACTTAGCATTTTATCAACTGCGGTTAAAATGATGAGTGAAGGCGAATTACTTCAAATTGAAAAGGCAAGAAACCTAGACATTAAAGAAGAAGTCTATTATGAAGTAATCCGACAAAAAACAGCTTCTTTGATTGCTGCTGCATGTAGTGCAGGAGCTGCATCAGCTACAGAGGATACAAAGGTAATTGAACAATTCAGGCTCTTTGGTGAATATATTGGAATGGCTTTTCAAATTAAAGATGACCTTTTTGATTTTGGAGATATTGACGTGGGTAAGCCACTAGGTATTGACATCAAGGAAAAGAAAATGACACTTCCGTTGATTTATGCCCTTCAAAATGCACCTAGAAGTCAGCGACGTTATATAATCAACATCATCAAGAATCATAACAATGACAAACATAAAGTTGCAGAGGTGATAGATTTTGTGCAAAAAAGTGGTGGAATTGAATACTCTAATGAGGTCATGATTGATTACAGAAACCGAGCAATTTTGATTTTGGACGAGTTCAAAGATAGCCCATCGAAGTCATCAATGAAAGATTTGGTATTTTTTGTGACAGAAAGAAAGAAATAATAATTTTTATATTCTGAGAAAGTTAGAGATTCTAAAAATGTATTATTTCGCTAATTTCCATTTTCGTTTAATTTTCAATAACATCCAGTGTCCAAAGCCAAGCATCTCCAATGTCTTCATCTTGAACGATTCCTGAAAACCTAAAGCCATTCTTTTGCAGAATTCTTGTAGAAAAATTGTTTTCAGGTGCAGTTTTTGCAGTAATAATTAATGTTGGGTCAGTACCTTTTGATATTGCAATAAGTTCTTTGCAGGTAAAACTTGCAATTCCCTGTCCTTCAAAGTCTTTAAATGTCCAATATGCTATTTCAACCTTTCCATCTTTGGGTTGCCCTGTAAATCCACCCGTCCCTACAACCTGGTTTTTATTAAAAACGAAGTATCCAACCCATGGCTCATTGAAACCAATTTTTGAATAATAATCATCCATTGAGGAGATTAATTGTTGACAATCTGAAGAATTATAAACTATACTGGACTTGTCCTCATTAACATTTATGACTCTTAGTTCCATTGCTAGTTGTAATTAATTTGTAGGTAATAAAAATAAAGAGAGTGCGTCGGTCAAAATAACTTTAAAATGATTTTACCGGACTTTTCCAAGCTCTAGTTAATTTTTACGCGATTAATTTGCGCACCAATTGCATTTAGCCTTTGGTCAATGAATTGATAGCCTCTATCTATTTGACTGATATTATGAATCAAACTTTTACCCTCTGCAGACATTGCTGCTATAAGAAGTGAGACACCGGCTCGTATATCAGGTGAAGTCATTTCAATCCCTTTTAATTTATAGGCTCTGTCAATGCCAATTACAGTTGCTCGATGTGGGTCACATAATATAATTTGAGCCCCCATATCAATAAGTTTATCAACGAAAAACAATCTGCTTTCAAACATTTTTTGATGGATTAAAACACTTCCTTTTGCCTGGGTGGCCATTACGAGCAATATACTCATCAAGTCAGGTGTGAAACCTGGCCAAGGAGAATCATAAACTGTTAATATACTGCCGTCAATAAAATTTTTAATGGTATAACGCTCTTGTTCCGGGATATGAATATCATCACCTTTAATGTTTATTTGTACCCCAAACCTCTCGAATGTTGGCAAAATAATCCCTAACTCATTGACCTTACAATTTTTGATGGTAATATCTGATTGTGTCATGGCTGCCAAACCGATGAAGCTTCCTATTTCTATCATATCCGGCAAACATGTATGTTCCGTCCCTTTCAATGAACTTACCCCTTCAACAGTCAATAAATTTGAGCCAATACCCGAAATTTTAGCCCCCATGCGATTCAGCATTTTGCATAATTGCTGCAAGTATGGTTCACAAGCTGCATTGTAAATGGTCGTTGTACCTTCTGCTTTTAAAGCGGCAAAAATTACATTAGCTGTGCCGGTAACAGAAATTTCATCCATGAGGATAAAATTGCCCTTCAGGTTCGAACCATCAAGAAAATAGTGATCTTTTTTTTCATCATAAACCAACTGGGC
>JAEUUM010000546.1 GCA_016787375.1 Saprospiraceae bacterium | reverse complement strand
AAACCTGATCTACCTCTTTGCTCCATTTTTTCTTCTTAGCTTTTTCTAAAAGTCTTTTGATATCCTCTTCCTGTGGATTTTGACCAAGTTCATCTTGAATTGTTTTAAGTTGCTGGGATAAAAAATAATCACGTTGTTGTTTTTCAATATCCCCACGAACTTTAGTTTCTATTTGATCTTTCAACTCCAACAATTGCAACTCTGCATCCATTTGCTCAAGAACCCTCTTGGCTTTTTCAACAAGATCATTCAATTCAAGTATATCTTGCTTTATGCTTATTTTCATGCCCAAATTGGAAGACAGAAAATTCAGAAGGAAGGTATCGTTTGTAATGTTTTTCAGTACCACTTTAGCTTCAGGTGGCATCATAGGTGAAAGTTGTATAATCTCAGATGCAACTTCCCTGACAGATTTAATTACAGCCTTGAATTCCATTTTGTTTTTGACTACTTTGTAGTCAAGATATTTTACCGTTGCTTCAAGATGTGGGTCTTCGGTAATCATATTTTCAATGCTGAATCTCTTTTTTCCCTGTAAAATGGCAGTTGTTGTACCATCAGGCATCCTGAGTATTTTAACGATTTTAGCAACTGTTCCAACCTTATACAAGTCATCAAAACCTGGTTCCTCATCTTTTACATCTTTTTGAGTGAGAACTCCAAGTAATTTTTTTGAGTCGTGAGCTTTGTTTAATGCTTTGATTGATTTTTCACGGCTTATGGTGATGGGTACCAAAAGACCCGGGAATAGTACCGTATTTTTTAATGCCAGAATAGGCAATGTTTTAGGCAATGGTTCAAGAGACTCACTTTCTTCTCCTTCATCGAGTGATACGAGCGGCATAAACTCTGAGTCTTCTTCTGTTCCTTGATTGCTCAATATTTTATCGAATAAATCCATTTCTGTTTATTTTTGACAGTATGTCAGCGATTAATTAATAAATGTTCGGGTATATCAATAGACAAGATATATGCCATCCGCATTTCAGGAGGAATTTTAGGACAAAACGTCATGAAACAACCTCAGCCAATTCTTCCACGGCAGTCAAATCCTCAGGTGTATTCTCTGTAATGTCTTTTTCAATCCTAAGGTTACCGATGATAAATTCTTGTCTGTCAGGTGAGTTTTTTCCCATGTAGTATTCAAGAATTTGTTCAACATTGGTACCATCATTCAAAATCACCGGTTCAAGTTTAATATTATCACCAATGAAATCAGCAAATTCATTAGGAGAAATTTCACCTAACCCTTTGAATCGTGTAATTTCCGGTTTACCTCTGAGCTTTTGAATAGCCTCTCGTTTTTCGTTTTCGGAATAACAATAAAAGGTCTGACTTTTATCTCTCACCCTAAAAAGTGGAGTATCAAGTATGAATAAATGCCCACCGCGAACTAAATCTGGGAAAAACTGCAAAAAGAAAGTTAACAACAATAGTCTGATGTGCATACCATCAACATCTGCATCGGTTGCAATTACTACCTGATTATATCTGAGATCATCAATGGAGTCTTCGATGTTAAGGGCATGTTGTAGCAAATTTAGTTCTTCATTTTCGTAAACAACCTTTTTGGTCATTCCGTAGCAGTTCAAGGGTTTACCTCTAAGGCTAAAGACAGCTTGGGTATTTACATGTCTCGCCTTTGTAATTGACCCACTTGCAGAGTCACCCTCTGTTATAAACACGGTGGTAGCTTTTCGGATTTCCTCCTCTACTTTTGCCTCATTGAGGTGATATCTGCAATCACGGAGTTTTTTATTGTGGAGATTTGCTTTCTTGGCTCTTTGGTTGGCAAGTTTCTGAATACCTGCGATCTCTTTGCGCTCTCTTTCAGATTGCAAGATTCTTTTAAGAAGCTCCTGACTTACTTCTGGATTTTTATGCAGAAAATTATCCAGTTGCTTCGATAGAAAATCACCGATGAAGTTTCTTACGGATGGTCCGTCAGGGGCAATATTTTGTGACCCAAGCTTTGTTTTTGTTTGGGATTCAAATACAGGTTCTTCAACACGGATACTGATAGCTGCAATAATTGATGAGCGGATGTCTTTTGCGTCAAAGTCTTTTTTATAAAAATCACGGATGGTCTTAACAAATGCTTCCCTGAATGCGACCAAATGTGTGCCACCCTGGGTAGTATTTTGACCATTTACAAATGAATAATATTGTTCACCATATTGAACTCCGTGCGTGAAGGCAATTTCAAAATCATCGGCTTTCAAATGAACGATCGGATACCTGATTTCTTCTTGTTCTGTTTTCCTGGTTAATAGATCCAGCAATCCATTTTTAGACTGAAAAGTAGCTCCGTTATAATTTATTTTTAACCCAGAGTTCAGGTAAGCATAGTTCCAAAGTTGTTGCTCAATGAATTCATTTCGAAATCTGAAGTGTTTGAATATTTCTGCATCGGCTTTGAAAGAAGTAAGTGTACCATTTGGTTCCTCCGTTTTTTGCAAACCTGAGTCTTCGATTATTTCCCCTTTATTGAAAACAGCTTTTTTTGTTTGACCTTCCCTATATGATTGAACCAAGAAATAATCAGATAGCGCATTTACTGCTTTGGTACCTACACCATTTAATCCAACAGATTTTTTAAAAGCTTTTGAATCATATTTTCCACCTGTATTGATTTGTGAAACACATTCTACAACTTTACCTAAAGGAATTCCTCTGCCATAATCGCGAACACTCAACATTCCATCAGTTAGAGATATTTTAATCTCTTTCCCGTACCCCATAACAAATTCATCTATGGAGTTGTCGAGTATTTCTTTCATCAAAACATATATACCATCATCAGGCGAGGAACCATCTCCCAGTTTACCAATGTACATACCTGGTCTGAGTCGTATGTGCTCACGCCAGTCAAGTGAACGAATATTGTCTTCGTTGTATAAAATGCCGTCCATTTGTATCTCGCTCATATTAAATTTTACGGGGGCGAAGTTAATTAATTATTAAAACTTATTTGTTTTATAAAACAATTTGTTTTAATTAATTTGTGATTTTGTACACTTTTCCAGATGAGCTGCTAATCCAAATATTGCTTTTTGTTGTACAAACAGCAGTCAAATGATCTTCGGTAAACCTTTCATACTTTTGCCAGGTGTAACCACCATCGCTGGTTTTGAGTAACAAACCATATTGCCCGCAAATATAACCCTCGTATTTATTCCTGAATGTCATATCTAGAAAGGAATCTTGTCCATAAAACAAATTACCGGATTTTATTAATTTTTCCCAAGTCTGACCACCATTGTTTGTCTTGAAAAGGCTGCCGGCAAAACCTAAAACAAAACCAATTTTTGGTTCAGGAAAAACGACAGACCGGAAATAATCTCCTTGAAGTGAATTTCTAACCCATGATTTTCCATTGTCCGGTGAATTAAAAACTGCACCGTATCCAACTGCTACCAGAGAATGATCATCTGAATATGCGATTTTCTGAATTTCGTTTTGCATTTCAAAAATGGTATCAACGGAATAATCAGCACGTAAATGAATTATCTTTCCAGCTTTAAAAGACGAACCTGAGCTTAAAAATACTCCACCGGATTTGTCATACAAAGTCCCAGTTAATTCATTCCATATAGGTAGGCGGTAAAAACTCCATTTTTCGCCAGGTCTTTTTATAAAAAGGTTGCCTGAAAAACCTACAGCATTGGTTTCATTCTGACCATTTTTACTTATTGC
>JAEUUM010000362.1 GCA_016787375.1 Saprospiraceae bacterium | reverse complement strand
GATTCAAGAAAAAAAGTTGCGGCCAATTCAGAAGGGTCCGGCAAGGATGGCATTTGGTGCTTATGATGCTTATGGAATTGAGGATACTGTAATTATCCCTCTTGGTTTTACTTATGAAATGGCAAACGTTTGGAGAAAAGATGTTATGATCCAATGCGGAACTCCAATTTACTTGAAAGACTATATCAAAGAATATAAGGAAAACCCTAATCAGGCGATTCAATCACTTACTGATTCTCTTGGAACCAAGCTCAAAGAAACTATTGTAAACATTGACCAAATTTCTGAAGAACCAATTTGCGACTTGCTGTTTGATGTCATTGAAAATGAGCGTAAAAAATCTGTTTTTCCAATATTAATTAAAAACAATAAAAGCTTGATTGCTGAACAGTCAATTGCAAATAGATTCAATCAGCTTGCTCAACAAAAAAAAGAATTACTATCGCAATCAATAATTAAATACAAAAATTTATTAGAAAAATACAGAATTTTGGATTCTAACGTAAAATGTGGACATTCATTTTCGCTCATAAAAGTCATTCTATCAGTTTTATGTCTTGTGTTCTGCTTACCGGGTGTAATATTTTATTTTCTTCCGGTTATATCAGCAAAAACCATCGCTTCAAAAAAAGTCTATGTAAAAGAATTTCAAGCACCTGTATTGTTCGCACTTGTAACATTTTTTGTTTTGGTTTGGACAATAATTGCAGTTTTTTCGGGTATTGCCATATTTGGTTGGTATTTTTTGATTCCAATAATTATTGTTTTTATCCTTGGATTTTTTTCAATAATTTTTTTCGAATCACTCCAAATGAACTTATCCCAATTAAGGTTTGACAGGCTAAATTCAACCGTCAAAGACAATTTATTATCAAATCGTAGCTTCATTTTAGAATGGATCAATGAAAAGCAGTAGGATTAATTATTACTCTTCAAGGTCTGAAAGTTCTACATCAGAAATCAAGTCATTCGGAAGTGATTTATTCGCTTTTGCGCCTAATTTTTTTATCCGTTCTACCCTACCAATGATGGTATCCCCTTTTTTTGATGAT
Organism: Saprospiraceae bacterium; assembly: GCA_016787375.1. Lineage (GTDB taxonomy): Bacteria > Bacteroidota > Bacteroidia > Chitinophagales > Saprospiraceae > JAEUUM01. Next base: position 2,682 of record JAEUUM010000362.1, on the reverse strand, counting down.
TCTGTAAGTTTATTCATTGCATCAAAATAAGCATGTTCACTCTCCTGGATTTTTGACCCAATTTTTTTCATATCTTCGATAAACCCAACAAATTTATCATAAAGCATGCCGCTTTCTTTAGCTATTTGACTGGCATTCATATTCTGTTGTTGTTGCCTCCAGATATGATAAACTGTTCGCATGGTTGCCATTAATGTAGATGAAGTAACTAAAACAATATTTTGGTCCAAGGCTTCCAAAAATAACTTTTCATCACTTTGTAAAGCTGCATTGAATGCAGGTTCTAATGGTATATACAACAGAACGTACTCAGGATTATTCAAACCGGGAAGGTGTTCATAGGCTTTACTTCCAAGACCTTTGATATGATTTCTAATGTTCTGAACGTGTTGCTGAAGGTATTTTGCCTTGTCCTTATCATCAGAAGTGTTGAAATATTGTTCGTATGCATTCAAACTCACCTTGGAATCAATTATCAGGCATTTATTATCCGGTAATAATATTAAAAAATCAGGTCTCTTATCCGATCCATAGTCATCTTTAAAATTCAACTGGCTCCTATAGTGAACATTCTTTACTAAACCCGTGTGTTGAAGTATGGTTTCTAGTTGAATTTCACCCCAATTCCCAAGCATTTTTTTATCCCCTTTAATGGCAACAGCCAGATTATTAGCTTCCTGGGTAATTTTGCTACTTTGACTTTGTAAGTGTTCAATCTCCTTTTTTAGTTCAATCCTACTTTTTGCTTCATCGGATATGTGCTGATGGATTCGAGATTCATACTGTGACATATTTTCTTTCAATGGTTGTAACAAACTTTCAATGTTGGTTTTGTTTGTTTGGGTAAATTTTTGGGATTTCTCGTCAAGTATTTTTTGAGCTAATACTTCAAATTCATGTTTTGTAGATTGCCGGATTTTTTTGATCTCTTCCATTTTATAATCGATCATCTCATCCTGAGCTCGTATTTGTTCTTCTTTTCTTGATACTTCAATATTCAAATCTGCGACCTGCTTTTGCAACTCCAGAATGATGGAATCTTTGAAGATAAAGTTCGTTTGAAGTGTATTAAAATCTTCTTTTGGAATGAATTTCTGCTCAATTATTTTCGACCATTTTTTGTCTTGCAATAATTTCATTATGATCAAAATGAAACTAAAAACGAGAAAAATCATTATGGAGAACACGGAATCAGGCATACTTTTTTTTACAAAGCTAAGCTAATTCTGAAATAACAAACAAATTGTTTTTTAAAATCACCAACGAATTACTGCAGAACCCCATGTAAAACCACTACCAAAAGCTGCTAAACAAACCAGGTCGCCCTCATTAATTTTACCTGCTTCCCATGCTTCTGACAAAGCAATTGGAATTGAAGCAGCAGTGGTATTGCCATATTTTTGAATGTTGTTCCACACTTGTTCATCTTTTAGTCCCAGTGATCTTTGAACAAACTGGCTTATTCTAAGATTTGCCTGATGTGGTATCAACATATTGATATCGGATTTAGAAAGTCCCACTGAGTTCAGAGCCTCCAATATCACCTCTGGAAATTTCTGAACTGCTAATTTAAATACAAACTGACCATCCATATATGGAAAAGTCATGTGATCATCCAACATTTTTTGAGTTATGAATAGACCTCCGAATTCGACATCCGGGTATCCAAACTTTTCAAGTTCCTGATCATAATATCCTCCATGGCATCCTGGATTAATAAAAGACAGCATTTCTGCATGGGTTCCATCTGCGTGTAGTTTAGTGGTAAGTATTCCTTTGCCTTCTACTGAAGAAGCTTGCAATACAGCTGCACCCGCACCGTCACCAAATATTACTGTAACATTTCTTCCTGTAGTAGTAAAATCCAATCCCATGCTGTGCATTTCAGACCCAACCACAAGAATGTTCTTATAAACTCCAGTTTTAATGAATTGATCAGCAATTGACAGAGCGTATATGAATCCGGAACATTGGTTACGTATATCAAGAGCCCCACAAGCTGAATTAGTTATTCCCATTTCACGTTGAAGCAAGACCCCACATCCCGGGAAGTAATAATCAGGGCTTAAAGTGGCAAAAATTATAAAATCCACATCATTTTTATCGATACCGGCCCTTTTTATTGCAACCTGGGCTGCTTCTGCAGCCATTGTTGTGGTGGTTTCTTTGTGCTTCTTTCCATATCTTCTTTCTTTAATACCTGTCCTTTCTTGAATCCATTCATCGGTTGTATCCATAAACTTTGAAAGTTCGTGGTTGGTTACAATTCTTTCAGGAACATAATGTCCAATACCGGCAATTTTTGTTGAAAACATTTTGATATATTTTGTCATCAAAAGTAACAAAAAAAAATGGCTACCAAAATTTGACAGCCATTTTTAATATTGTGAAAATTAAGCAATTGGTGGAATCCTCAATACTTGCCCAGGGTATATCAAATCCGGATTGGTTAACATTGGTTGGTTCGCTTCGAAAATGACAGGATATTTCATTGCGTCACCATAATAGTGCTTGGCGATTTTACTTAATGTGTCACCAGACTGAACTTCATGAAATTGAGAGTCTTCCTCAGGATTTAGAACTTCAAGGCGGTCATCAACGTAGCCTATTCCATCAACATTACCGACAGTCAAGATAACTTTTTCTTTGTCAGCCTGTGTATCACACTGTCCGTAAACTATT
>JAEUUM010000454.1 GCA_016787375.1 Saprospiraceae bacterium | reverse complement strand
AACAACGAATACTACTTTAATCGCTACATTGAGTGCCTTCTTGCAATGGAGGATTTTGAAAACGGAGAAAAGGTCATAAGAAAACAGATCAAAAAGTTTCCTAAAGAAGTTTCATATTATGTAACACTTGGTAAGCTTCTTGAAAGACAAAATAAAAAAGAAGAGGCGGAAACACAATACGCAAAGGCCATTTCAGAACTTCCGGCAGATCAGGGAAGTATCATCAAACTAGCAAATGCTTTCATAGTCATGACCTATTTTGACAAAGCTATAGCAACATATGAAAGAGGAAGTGATTTATTGAACGACAAAAGCATTTTTTCCTATAGTCTTGGTGATCTCTATTTTAAAAAGGGTGAGACTACCAAAATGATTCAATATTATCTGTATGCTCTATCAATAGATCCAAATTTGATGGTCTCTCTTCAATCTCTTTTTCAGGTTGTCTTTACCGACAAAGAATATGATGAACTCCAAACCCAACTATTGGAAAGGTTACAAGTAAATGCTGATAATACCAATTATGTCGAAATGCTCATCTGGCAGTACCTGCAGAGGAAAAATTATATAAGTGCATTAAGGTATTCAAAGTCGCTTGATAAAAGACTTCAGGGAAACGGCTCCAGAATATTTCAATTGGGCTCTACAGCTCTGCTTCAGAAGGATTATGATGCTGCCATAGAATCATTTAACTATATTGTGAATGAAAAGGGTCAAACGTGCCCTTACTATATTGAAGCAAAAAAAGAGCAACTTAAAGCAAGAAAATTAAAAATAACTGAAACATCTAATTACACCATTGAAGACTTAAAGCTAATTGAATTAGACTATGAAAGTTTTTTAAGTGTTTCGGGTAAAAATTTTCAAACTGGTCAGATTATGCTTGAATGGGCAATGATGGAAGGTTTATATTTAAATAATTTACCAAAAGCCATTGATATTTTGTCTGAATTGATTTCAATTAATGGAATGAATCGAAATATACAGGCAGAGGCAAAGTTACAACTGGGTGATTTTTATTTGATGACCGGTGAAATATGGGAGGCAACATTGCTGTATTCTCAAGTTGACAAGGATTTTGGAGAGGATATTCTCGGTCATGAAGCAAGATTCCGAAATGCTAAGTTGTCATACTACAATGGTGATTTTGATTGGGCACAAGCTCAGTTTGATGTTTTAAAGTCTTCTACTTCAAAGCTGATATCAAATGATGCCCTCGATCTTTCAGTTTTTATTCTGGATAATGTGGGTGCAGATTCCATTACGGCACCACTTTCTTTATACTCGGATGCAGAATTACTGGTTTTTCAAAATAAATATGATGAGGCAATTGGTAAATTAGATTCGATAACCCTCCTCTATCCCGAACACAGTCTGTTGGATGATATTGCTTACCTAAAAGCAAAAATATACAGAAAGAGAAAAGAGTTTACCAAAGCCATTGAAATGTATAATTACGTAATCGAAAAATTTCCTGAGGACATTAGAGCAGATAATTCACTTTTTGAATTGGCTGAAATGTATGAACTACAACTAAACGATAAAGAAAAGGCCAAACAATTATATGAACAGCTTTTTATGAAATATTCAAACAGTATTTTGGCTACAGATGCTCGAAAACGTTTTAGACAACTGCGAGGAGATAAAATATTTCAATAATCATCAAACACTGGCTTTTGCTAAATTATAATTAACCACAGGATGTATATTTACAATGTTACATTAAAAGTTGATCCGGCAGTTGAAAATGACTGGCTTATTTGGATGAAGGAAGAACATATCCCGGATGTAATGCGATGTGGTTTGTTTACTGACAACAAGTTACTTTTACTTACATATTCTCCTTTTCAAGATGAATCTGAAGGCAATACCTTTGTTGTGCAATACTTTTTTAAGGATATGGAGGATTATTACCTTTACCAGTCAACTTATGCCCCACAC
>JAEUUM010000355.1 GCA_016787375.1 Saprospiraceae bacterium | reverse complement strand
TTACAGCGATTCCTTGTCCAATAAAAGCAGCAGCCCTTGTTGCTTTCACTCGACCAAATTTCATTGCTAAAAGCGATCTCAAAATTCTTCCTCCATCCATAGGAAAAGCCGGAACCATATTAAAAAGTACAAGTGATATGTTGATGTATTGCATTACAAAAAGATAATTCTCAAGAAAATTACTTTTATCAATTACATCAAATTCGGGATTAAAAGAGTCACCCGGGTAAAAGATTAGTACAAGTAGAAAAATTAAGCCTACAATTATCACGTTTACCATGGGACCTGCGATGGCAACCAGCAGCTCTTGTCTTGGTTTTTCGGGTAATCCATTAAGCCTTGCAACGCCACCAATTGGAGACAATATAATGTCTTGCGTGTTGATACCGAACCTTTTGGCAGTCAAGGCATGACCATATTCATGCAATGTAACACACGTAAATACAGACAACAAAACCAAAACTTCAAAGATAAGTTGAAGGGTGGACTCTGCCTGTATCATCCCTTGAATGACAACATAGCCAATAAGCAAAAAGAAAGTCCAGTGAATATATACCGGAATACCGGCAAGCTTAAAAAGCCTGATAGATTTAAACATACTTTTTTATGGGAAACAATCTGCCTAGCTATAAAGTTTTCCGTTTAATACTTCACGTGAAATCACAATTCGCTGAACTTCGCTCGTACCTTCGTAAATCTGTGTAATTTTTGCATCTCGCATAAGTCTTTCAACATGGTATTCTTTTACGAATCCATATCCACCATGTACTTGAACAGCCTCTACGGTAATGCTCATGGCGGCTTCTGAAGCGAAAACTTTGGCCATACTGCTTGCCATTCCGTAATCTTGCATTTGGTCCTTGAGCAAGGCTGCTTTATATACCAGTAATTTTGATGCCTCTACTTTTGTAGCCATGTCGGCAAGCTTGAAAGCAATAGCTTGGTGCTGGCTTATTGGTTTTCCAAATGCGGCACGTTCTTTTGAGTAAGCAACGGCAAGCTCATATGCACCCCCGGCAATACCTAAGGCCTGTGAAGCAATTCCGATACGGCCACCGGCTAATGTTTTCATTGCGAATTTAAACCCAAAGCCCTCATCGCCTATCCTGTTTTCTTTAGGTACCTTGACATCTGTGTACATTATGGTGTGAGTATCAGAAGATCGAATACCCAACTTATCTTCTTTGGCTCCTATTGTGACGCCTGGCCAGCTGGTTTCAACAATTAAGGCATTGATACCTTTTGGGCCCAATTCCGGATTGGTTTGTGCCATAACCAAATGCACTTGAGAAGTACCTCCGTTAGTTATCCAGTTTTTGGTACCGTTTAGTAAATAATGATCTCCCATGTCAACGGCTGTAGTTCTTTGAGAAGTTGCATCACTACCTGCCTCAGGTTCAGAAAGGCAGAAAGCGCCTATCCATTCTCCAGTGGCAAGCTTGGTTAGGTACTTCATCTTTTGATCTTCGGTGCCAAAGGTTTCGAGTCCCCAACACACCAACGAGTTATTTACTGACATTATTACGCTGCATGAATTGTCAACTTTTGATATCTCCTCCATAGCCAAAACATAAGATAAGGTATCCATTCCGCCACCGTTGTATTTTGGAGAAACCATCATACCAAGGAATCCAAGCTCTCCCATCATTTTAACCTGATCTTTAGGGTAAGTCATTTTTGAATCTCTTTCAATTACTCCCGGTTTAAGCTCTTTTTGGGCAAATTCACGCGCGGCTTGTTGTACTGCTAGATGTTCCTCAGACAATTGGATCAGCATATTTCTTAGTTTAATTGGTTGTATGAAATGGTAAAACTTTTGCGATACAAAGTTAAGAAAATTTTCTAAAATAAGAAGAGTCACATTGTTTTAGCTAGGCACACTAGAAGCTATTCCTTAAAAATGCTGCTCAAACAACCAATCATTTAACAATCAAGTTAAAGCAAACCTTCATCGGCAAAACTGTAATATCCCATGTCTCCGATTATGAGGTGATCTACTACTTGAATATCCATTATTTTACCACATTGACTCAACTTTTTTGTCAGATCTATATCTGCCTGACTGGGTTTTAGTTGGCCTGAAGGATGGTTATGGCATAAAATAATGCATGTGGCAAGTCTGTCAAGTGCATCTTTAAATACAATTCGGGTATCAACAACTGTACCTGTCATGCCTCCGCTTGATATTCGTTGTTTGCTGATTACTTTGTTTGCCCTGTTGAGGTATACAACCCAAAATTCTTCTATTTTTAGGTCGGAGAGATGAGGCTTAAGTATTTGATAGGCATCATTGCTGCTTTTGATCTGCACTTTTTGGTCAATTTCAGTAATCTGACGGCGTCGTCCCAGCTCAAGTGCTGCAAGCAATGTTATTGCTTTTGCCTCACCAATGCCTTTAAATTTGCAAAGGTCAGTAATCGAGTAATTCCCCAATTCATGTAATTTATTATTGGCATTTGCCAATATTTTTTGAGAAAGGGTTACAGCACTTTCATTTCTGGTACCTGATCCAATCAGTATAGCCATCAACTCAGCATCAGACAATGCCGATCTCCCTTTTAACAGCATTTTTTCACGGGGTCTGTCTTCCTCAGCCCACGATTTTATATTTAATGATTGGGTGTATTGCATAATTTTGTTTAATATAAAGACGCAGCGGTTGCCAAAATTCCATAAATATGTAAGCAAAAAATTGAAAAAATGGGGCAGAAGTTAATTTAAGGAATATTCTTTAAAATGTAAGATTGCCGTCAAAACAGCATTTTTATGAAAGAATAATGTCAAAATAATTGGAATACGTAAGTTTAAAAGAATATATTTGTTAAATTGAACCAGTAAAATTCTTATTCATTAACATAAACTTTTAATTATGAACCCAAATTCAATTTTTAAACTCAGGTCACCATCCAACAGCCAACAGCCAACAGCCAACAGCCAACAGCCAACAGCCAACAGCCAACAGCCAACAGCCAACAGCCAAACAAATTTTTTAACTGACAAGATATCGCTAAAAACCCACTGTTTAGTTAAAAATCTTGGATTTTTATCCGAAAAAATTGCGCTTTGTTTTACCCTGATGATTACCAGTTTCATGATTCATGCACAAAACGTTTCTATACAATTTAATAACTCAGAATTTGATTTTTGTCAAGAAGCTACCATTACGGTTACATTAACAGGCTTGTCCTTGAACACAAATTATATTGCTGATATTCCAAGCTATGTTCTGCCTTTTCAGTTTCTCGATAATGCCGGATTCGGAAGCATGACATTCCCTGATCAAATATCGCATTTTGCCAAGCAATTCAATTCAGGAAATTCATCAATCAAGACTTTTGTTTTTGAAGTTAAACCTCAACTTTATATTGTTCCTCCACCTGCAACCTACGCAATTAGAATGGGTTGGAATCCAACAAACCCTTCGACCAATGAAATTCCGTTTAGAGTAGAACTTCTAACATCTTCGTATGCCTCAATAATCACCTCGGTTTATAACTTTAAATGGTCATTCGGAAATGAGGTTTATGCCATACCTGATGGTACAATACTGAGCCAGAATCCTGAATTTTTTGACGGCTGGGGTGCTAGCAGCTGTAGTCCATACAGTTTTTATGTTGAAGGGGACTTTATTGTAAATCAGGACTTTTGCCTTCAAAACAATGGTAATTTGAACACACATTTAATAATGAACAAAGGCGCCCGAATTATAGTTACGACCGGGCATACGTTAACGCTTAACGGAATAATCACATTTGGAGGTTGTTCTGGCGGCTCATGGGAGAGCATAGTAGTAGAGGACGGAGCCAAATTAATCGTAAATGATGGACTAGGAACTTACAAGCCGAGGTCATTGTTCAGAAATGGAAAAACAGCCATTTATGCCGAAGGTTCTGGAACGGTTAATGTTAACAAGACTGATTTTGAGGATAATTATATAGGTATTGACATGAACCCCTCTACAGGCACCAACAATTTGAATCTTTCAGTAAGAAGTTCAAGTTTTAAAGGAATAAATACCCTGTATCCGGCTACAAGTTTTGTCAATCAAACAGATATTTTCAATAATAGTCAACCTTATTGTGGTATCATATTGCGGAACAACTCAAACCTCACGACATCTTATGAGATGTTAAATAATAGATTTGACCATCTTGAAAATGGAATGATTGTCATGAATAGTGAAATGGATATATGGTCTAACAAATTCAGCAACATCACCAATAAATACCCTGCATCTAATCAAATTAAAGGCACAGGTATATATGTCCTTGGCAAAGGAATCACCAAGTTTCAGTACAAAGGCTCTGATAACCCGAGTGCACCTGATATGCAAAATTGTGATTATGGAATCATAACGGATAGAGCAGACGCAGAGTTGAAAGATGTATACATGACAGC
>JAEUUM010000345.1 GCA_016787375.1 Saprospiraceae bacterium | reverse complement strand
TTGTTATTCATAAAATCAAGCCTTTGATCTAGTAACCATTTTGCCTCCTTTCCAAAATGCACAAAATTTATTTCAAAATTTTGACGAATTTGCTCCTGAGAGGTGTTGAACAATATTTCCGGAATATTGATTTGCCTGAACCATTGCTTTTCAAAATCATTGAAAGTTTCTATTCCGGCAGGAGTTAACAAAATCAACTTCGATACCAATGTTGGTTTTTCAACACCTAACTTTACGGCAATCTGGGCGCCCATTGAGTGACCGATTATGGTTATGTTTTTCAACTGGAGGCTTTCACAAAAGTCAACCAGGCTTTTCTTAAAAAATTCCATTGAAAAACTATGGTCCCCTTTTGTTGAATCACCATAATTTGGGAGATCTACTAAAATGCATCTATAATGTTGTGATAATGCTAAAATATTATTTACCCAGGCATACCTGTTGCTCCCCAAACCATGAATAAAAACCAATGTTTGAGTTCCCTCCCCCTTTTCAGTATATGCGATACCTGTTTTTAGATCAGTACGATACTGGTGGATGATTTCCAGTGAATCATCAAATTCATCTTGCTCCATGTGGCAAAATTAACCCAATCATTCGATATTTAATTTATAAATAATGGTTTACGCTAAAAAGTAGACATTTGCTCAACAATACAAATGCTGCCAATCAAAAACCACTAAGCTGTGTTTAAAGCTTTGCTTCAATTGACCAGATTCCGATAACATAAAAATCGAAAAAATATTTTACAAAAACTTTTGATGAAAACTTCATTTTGATTTAGATTACTTTTATATTGGTATTGAAAATTATTAACCAATCAAAAATCAATATTAAATGGGAGCAAAACGTGTAGCATTAGTAACAGGAGCCACCGGCGGTTTGGGTACACACATGTGTAAAAAACTTTATGATGACGGGTACTTAGTTTGTGGTAATTACAGATCAAGAGAAAAGGCTGAAAAATGGAATGAAGAAATGAAGGCTGAAGGTTATGATATTTTTCTTTACCCTGCTGACGTTTCAGATTTTGATCAAGTTGGTGACATGATACAATCTATCGAAAAGGATAAAGGCACGATTTCTATTTTGATAAACAATGCTGGAATCACACGTGATGGTGCTTTTAGGAAGATGACCCGTGAAGCTTGGGATGCAGTAATCGACTCAAACCTCGGCAGTGTCTTTAATTGTTCAAGGCATGTAATTAATCAGATGATTGATCAAAATTATGGACGCATCATCAATATTTCTTCTGTTAATGCACAAAGAGGGCAATTTGGTCAAGCCAACTATTCAGCAGCTAAAGCAGGTATGCACGGCTTTACCAAAACTTTGGCAATGGAAGTTGCGTCAAAAGGTATAACTGTAAATACGATTTCTCCGGGTTATATCGGGACCGATATGGTAATGGCAGTTGCTGAACACATACGTGATCAAATTATTTCCGGTATCCCGGTTGGTCGATTGGGAGGAACAGAGGAAATTGCTTATTTGGTGTCTTTCCTTGCATCAGAGCATGCAGGATTTATAACTGGTGCTAACTACGCAATTAATGGTGGTCAACACGTTTTTTAAAATACTTGTTTACAAACACTACAATTGTAAGGTAAGAAATTAATATGAGAGAAATTAATGTGGCAAGTTTTGAAATAATATCACCATTTCTTACATAAAATGTCAATTCATCATTGAATAATATTTTTTGTCTAATAACAGCCTGCACACCATATTGTGTAGGCTGTTCTATTTCACCGAGTTGATTAATAAAAGCAGAACAACCTGAATTGGCAGATCGCGCAATAGACCGCCTTGTTTCAATAGCACGCAGCGCACCAATTTTTAGATGTTGTCGATATCCGGGAGTATCATCCCACCAACCATCATTTGTAACAATGAAGATTGCATTTGCACCTTTTTTAATATATTCCGTGCAATATTCACTATAGATTGATTCATAACAAATAACAGGGGCCACACTAAATTTACCTCCATCACCAAAAACTGATCGTTCCTTTTGGGGTGTCAGCCCCGCAACACTGCCTCCCAATTTGTCTACAAGTGGCTTTAAAAAAAATAATAAATTTTTGTAGGGAAATATCTCAGCACCCGGAACAAAACGTGATTTTAAATACAAAGGGATAGAATCTACATGTGAGGTTATTTGTATTGCTGAATTATGATAATCATAGAACATGGTATCACCTGTTCCTATTACTTTTTCCCTTACAGTTTCAGGGTGAGGTTCTGAACTTTGATATACTTTATAGGTACTTGTTCCTGCTACAAGCTTTAGATGCGGAAAATCATTTACTAACCTTTCGAGCCACAATATGTTTCGATCACTTTGTATTGAATTGGCATTAATTGACTCAAAACTGGTTTCAGGATATACCAAATAATCGACTGTACTATCTAACATCGTTTTACTGAGACTTATAAAACGGGTTAACTGTACTTTTTCCGGGATTGAGAATTTTTCATAGTGTGGTTCAAAATTCGGTTGAACGATAACAACATCTTTAGGTACACCTTTTTGCTTATAATTATTGTAAATATTAATTGAAATACAAATTGGCAGAACCACTATCGTAATCCAAATTAAAACGGAAACCAAGACATGTTGTTTCCCGGAGATCCATCGCTTCAAGGAAAGAAAAAGTGCCAAATTTGAAAGTAAAATCCAGAGAGTTCCACCCGTTGTTCCGGTATATTCATACCATTGGACTAATCTGGGGTATTGTGCCAGACTATTACCAAAAGTAAGCCAGGGCCACGATAACTCCCAATGATGATGGAGGTATTCGTAAGCAACCCAGTACACAACCAAACTCAAATAACCAACTATCTGACCTAATTTTACTTTTGTTATATGAAAAAGTAAAAAAGTCAGACACATAAAAAATGTATTCAGTGATATGGCTACAAACCCTGCCATCAGAGCACTATTAGACACCCAGAACGTGGTCAATATGTTCCACAAAATAAAACCTGTAAATGTATATTTAAACAATTCGCTATTTCGAATGACTGTATTTCTTTTAGAAATCAGGTCTTCGAGTAGCAAAAAAGGAATAAAGCCCACCAAAATAACCGGAGCTGTAATTAATGGGGGGAAACCCAAGCTCAACATACCTGCTCCAGCAAGACTTAAAATCAAATACTTTTTTTTCTCGCGGGTTCCAAAAAACATTGGCTCACTTGTAAAAACAAAGACCATAAATAAACTCACAAATAAATAGAGTGGCAAGTAACCCCAAAGTGACCTCTGGATCATTTGATTGCTGCAATAAACAACTACAACAGAAAACAATATAATGAGGATAATTCTTAGTGATCGACTCATATTGAATTTATTGGATGGTCATGCCTGTCGGAAAATCCTCATCCGGATTAATGAACATAAGCTTACCGGTTGCATCTTCTGCCATCAAGATCATGCCTTTTGATTCTACTCCTCTTAATTTTCGAGGTGCAAGATTTGCTAAAACTGTAACTTGCTTACCAATAATTTCCTCCGGCTTGAAGTGCATGGCAATCCCTGAGACGATGGTTCGCACCTCAAAACCCAAATCAACAGACAACATAAGAAGCTTGTCAGCTTTTTCCATTTTTTCTGCACTTATGATCGTTCCGGTTCTGATGTCCATTTTTTGAAATTCCTCATAGCTTATTTCAGGCTTTAGTGGTTTGTGTGCCGTTTCTTCTGTTTCAACCGTTTCCAAGACTTTGGAATTTTCCAATTTAGCCATTTGAAATTCAATCAGATCGTCTGTAATTCGTGAAAATAAATGAATTGGTTCATTAATTTGATGGCCTTGCGGAATAATAGGTTCTCCCTCAGCCAGGGAATTCATCATATCCAACAAAACACCATTTTCTTTTGTAAAATCCATTCCAAGGACTTCATGCATCTTCTTAGAAGTAAAAGGTAGGAATGGCCTGACAGCAATTGCCAAAACTGCTGTAATTTGGATGGCGAAATTCATAACTGCAGCAACTCTTTCGGGCTCAACTTTATCATATTTCCATGGTTCATTGAATTGTAAAAGTTGATTACCCAAACTTGAAATTTCCATGATGGTTTTGAGTCCTGCTCTAAAATCAAAATTCATAATATGATTATGCAAATCTGAAACCATATCATATAAGGCCACTATTTCAGAATCCATATAAGTGTACTCATCCGCATCAGAACCACTATAAAATCCTTCTTCAAGATCGAAATCCGGGACAACACCTTTGTAGTACTTATTGGTTAATACAACAACTCTATTGAAGAAATTCGCCAAATTATTAACAAGTTCAGTATTCACGACCTCCTGAAAGCCTTTCCAGGTAAACTCACTGTCTTTTTGTTCTGGCATATTCTTGGTAAGATAGTACCTTAATTCGTCCTCTCTTCCAGGCATTTCTTTCAAATACTCATGAACCCAAACAGCCCAGTTTCGGCTGGTTGATATTTTATTACCCTCCAAATTCATGAATTGGTTTGCTGGAACATTCAAAGGCAAAATATATTCGCCGTGTGCATGTAAAATTCCAGGGAAAATCAAACAATGGAAAACGATGTTATCTTTTCCAAGGAAATGAATTAAAGCGGACTCTTCATTTTTCCAGTATTTTTCCCAATCTTTATTATTGTCCTTAGCCCATTGTTTTGTGGCTGAAATATACCCTATTGGTGCATCAAGCCAAACGTAGAGCTTTTTACCCGCAGCTCCAGGAATCTCCATTGGAACATCAACTCCCCAATCAAGGTCGCGGGTCATGGCTCTTGGCTCCAGTCCTCCATCTAACCACGATTTGCATTGACCAATCACATGCGCTTTCCAGTCCGCAGGATCATGAAGTTCAACTCCGTTCAATTTACCGGTTGTGATCCACTCATCTAACCAACTTTGATATTTATCCAAAGGTAAGTACCAATGTGATGTAGCTTTAAGTACGGGTGTTGCTCCTGAGAGGGTCGATCGTGGGTTGATAAGATCAGTGGGATTCAGAGTAGAACCACATTTTTCACATTGATCACCGTAAGCATTTTCAAATCCACATTTGGGACAAGTTCCGGTTATATATCGATCAGCCAAAAACTGTTGAGCTTCTTCATCAAAATATTGTTCAGTTTCTCGTTCTACAAACTCGCCGTTTTTGTATAATTTCAAGAAAAAATCCTGTGCGGTTTCATGATGTAAAGCGGACGAAGTTCGATGAAAAATATCAAATGAAATTCCTATTTTTTTAAAAGTATCTTCAAATTGAGCGTGGTATTTATCAATAATTTGTTGCGGTTCGAGGCCCTCTTTTTTGGCTTTGATGGTGATGGCAGCACCATGTTCGTCTGAACCACAAACAAACACTACATCTTTTCCAAGCATTCTTAAAAACCTTACAAAAATATCTGCTGATAAATAAACCCCTGAAAGATGACCTATGTGTATCGGGCCGTTTGCATATGGTAATGCAGCGGTTACCATGAATCTCTTCTTATTAAACATATAGTATTTGTTGTCTTGAAGACTCAAAGATACACGAATCAAATTTAAAACAGAGTTGCAGCTAAAAATTTATTGAGGAATGGAAGTCATAAGTTTCTCCCTCCATTTAAAATAACCATCTACACTCAAAACTATGTAAAGAACATATAATCCTGAAAAATAATATGCTCCCCGGGTAAAAAACAGGTAAGCCATAACACCATCAATAACCATCCAGTAAAGCCAGTTTTCAATTTTTTTTCTGACAAGTAAATAGGTATTTAAGATTGAAAAAATGGTTGTAAATGAATCAAGGTAAGTAGATGCAGCCGAAGTGAATCTTGCAAAAAAATATCCAAACAAATAACTCATGAAAAGACCTGGTACAATAATCCAAAAATGCAATCTTATATCCATTCTGGATACAGTCAGGTTGAGCTTTTCCTTTCCACCATATTTCCAGTTGTATAAACCGATGAAAGAAGTGATGATGAAAAAAAACTGCAGAATTACATCCACAAAAAGCTTAAAATTAAAAAAGGATGCATAAGCCCAAAACAAACTGCTGATAATGGCCCAAATCCAACTAATGGGTTGTTCTCTTGCTGCTGCATAAATATACAGTACGGCGAAAAACACAGCAAATATCTCAGAATAATACAACTGTTGGTTATCTAATTTATTTAAAAAATAAAGCCTGTGAAAAAGTATTCACAGGCTCGATCTCGAGGTTTGTTTTGTTTATTTAACTTTGGCTTTATATCCTAATTGGTAAATAATTGGGGTCTTCTTGACCGGATCCATGTTTTGGAGTATCACGTTGATATTATCATCTACATCTTCTCCTTTACTCTTGGGAGTGGTATCTAAAACAGTTTTGATGCTGCCTTTGCCCCCCGGTTTAATAATTCCTTTTGTCCAGTCGAGTGTCATACAGTCACAAGCGTTGCAAAGGTCTATCTCAACATCTACATTTGAGACGTTTGTAAAATTAAAGGTAAAAGACCTTTTATCTTTATAAGGTATCACTCCATAATTATGTGAGGTTGCATCAAATTTTAGCAAAGTTGCACCAGTTGGACTTGGCGTTGGTTTTGGTTTTTCAATAACGGAACCCTCTTCTTTTGAACCTTTTAATCTTTTCTTTTCAATTTTTATAGAGGTTGGACCTGAGATAATTTTCACTTCTGTTCTTCTATTAAAGCGATGCTCATCATCGGTGCATTCAACGTCATTCTGGCATTTATTCAAGATTTTTGACTCCCCGTATCCAACTGCCTGGATTCGTTCAGCGACAATTCCTTTCTTAACCAGCCAGGTTTTTGCTGAGTTCGCACGGCGTTGAGAAAGCTTCATATTGTAATCGTCATCACCTCTTGCATCTGTGTGGGATGAGAGTTCTATGACCATATCAGGATACTGTTTCATCAAATCGAATACCAACCCGAGGTCTCCCTCAGCAGAAGGTAGAATTTTATCGTCGTTGTAATCATAGTAAATATTATTCAATCGAATTGGCTCCTCTGTACTGTAAATCTCAAATTCAGGTTCTTTTGGTTTGAGGTTTATTTTGCGTTCAAAATTTTCATCCTTCAACAGCGCAACTGTATTGATTCCCATCACAGTATCAGGATAATATCCAGCTTTATTGATGATGATGCCATATGATTTTTCCAAGACTAAAGGGAAGTTGACTGCATTTGTCTTTCCGGAATTTTTTGTTTCGGTTACACCCATTTTACCCCCTGTCATCTCAACCAGTTGAGCATCATATCCTTGCACCACTTTGCCACTGGAGGCATCAAATACGAGTGTGTTCACTGCCGCCTTAAACTTCTCAATAGTCGATGAATAAATATCATCGCAACAAGTCTTACTCTTTAAAGATCTTCCACCAGGACGGTTTGAAACAAATAAGCCGTTATAACCATCTTTATCAATTGTAAAATACATATCATCTACACTTGAGTTAAACCCTTTACCCATATTAGCAGGGGCACTCCATCCTGTTCCGTTCCATGTGCTTGAAAAAATGTCAAAACCGCCTAGACCAGGGTATCCATCAGAACTAAAGTACAATTTGCCATCTTTATAAAATGGTGATATTTCATCACCAACAGTATTTATTGAAGGACCAAGATTTACTGGATCAGAAAAGGCATCGTCAGATTTGTAATTTGCGTAATATATGTCTAAACCACCTATACCTCCTGGCATGTTAGAAACAAAAAACAGTACTTCTTTGCCAAAAAGCTCACCGGTCATGGGGTGTTTAGAAATAAAATCACCATTTATCCCGGAAACTTCTTTAACGGCTCCCCAGCCTTCACCACCCAATGTTGCAACATATATTTTACTTTCTGTCACCATATTGCCGGTCAAAAGTGCTCGGGTGAAGTACATTCTTTTTCCATCCTTTGACACACACGCATTGCCTGTATGGAAATCTTCACGGTTCACCTGATCACTCAATAGTGTCCCTGGTGCCCATTTGTCGCCATCTCTTTTCGAATTATAAATCTTTAGGTGGTAATCCTTTACTTTGCCGTCCATGGTTATTGCAGAATCACTATTCAATGATGCATAGTACATCTCATTGCCATCCGGAGTTATAAAAGGAGAAGCTTCCGTTGTAGCCTTGTTGACATTTTTACCTAGATTTTCTACTTTCAGGCGAGAGTTTGGTTGCATTTTAGGTGCCATCTGACAGCCTTTAATTTCTACTTCGGCAAGTTTTTTTAGAACCGGGTCAGTTGTGGAAGAAGCAAATTCAGAAAATTGAAGAATAGCGTCTTCATATTGTTCTTCCATTTTGAGTGCTTTCGCGTAATTGAATCTTGAAGCAGCAAATTCCCCTTTTTTATCTTTATTGAAAACTTTTGCATACCAGGTAGCGGCTTTCTTGTAATCACGCAGAATAAAATTAAGCTCTGCTATTTTAACCTGGATAGAAAGGTCTTTTTTATTGTCTTCCTGATATTTCATGTAATAGTCCAGGGAGTTGTAATAGTCCATCGAATCGAAACGTGCTTCTGCCAACGTAATATTAGTTTTAGCAGTAGAACGGTTCAACGGTTGGCTCCAAGCTGTTTGAAGGCCAAAAATGACTATGCAAAAAAACAATAGTTTATGTTTGTTCATTTCTATGAATATGTTTTAGTAGAAAAATTAGAATCTTGGGCAAAAGATCACAGTGTTGACCTTAGGTTTTTTGTAAATTTTACCTATGTAAGAAGCGGCGATTTCATACCCTCCATTAAATTTACTCGTAACTCCTGAGGTATTGGCATCCCAGGCAAACCCAACTTTAATGTCGTTATAGTCCATACCAAGAAGTATTTCGGCAGCATCCCTTAAACGATATCCCAATCCAAAATTGAGTTTGATTTTGTTTTTAGTGTTTTTCAATTTATATCCACCCATACCTTGCAAGGCCATTTCACTCTGACCTGCCATTGTCTGGTAAAGGAATGAAGGACTGATAGACCAAGTTTTGTTTAGATCAACATTAAATTCCCCATGTCCAACGAATCTGTGAGCCAATCTGGTTTGATCATTCGAACCAGCCTGATCAAAAGCGTATTTTGGTTTATTGATATGATTCATAGCAAATCCGACAACCATATCCATTTGATTGGTCAACTTAGATTTAAGCGTCACTCCTCCATTGATATCAAAATAGCCCAATCCGTTTTGACCTAAATTCCTGTCAGTACTTTGTATCGGTAGTGTAGATTCAAGCTCATCTATCAGTTTGATTCCGTCCCCTTGAAGCTTTACCGTCCTGTTTTGTCTGCCACCTTGCAGACCCAAGGTCAAAACAGATGTTGCTTTCTTGTTCAAGCCCAGGTGATAGGCAACAGAACCGAGAAAAGCTGTTCTCCCTAACTTAGCTGTACCTGCTTTGTCAGAAACAACCACGACACCAACTCCTATCCAGTCATTTTTTCTAAAACCTGTTATGATGGGTGCGTCAACATAAAATGAAGGTGTAGAAAACGCAGGTATGATGCTTGCCCATTGATTACGATATATTCCCCCAACTCGGTAACTTCCAAGATAATTACCTGTAAGTGCAGGGTTTAATGTCAATGGTGACATATTATATTGCGTAAAATGCAAATCCTGAGCCAACAGAATATTTCCTAATATCAGGAAGTTAATAATGAGACTTATCTTCAAAAAACGCATAGTGCTGAATTTAATTTATTTAAGAAGCGAAATATAAAGTTTTTTTATAAAGCAAAGATAGTTTTTCAATTTGTAAATTAATTTTTAATTGAGGTTTTTTTGTCTCTGACTGATAAGTATTTCGGTATTTCGGATGATTGATACCACATCTTGCTTAACCATACAGTTGAAATGTTTTTTTGGGCAATGTTTGTAGCCAATTTTACTACAAGGTCTGCAGGCCAGGTCTTTAACCTCTTGATTAAAATACATTTCTGTATTCTTTCCGGCGAAATAAGGGTGCATTCCAAATTCAGGAATTGTATTTCCCCACAGCACTATTATTGGTGTGCCAACGGCTGCTCCGGCATGCATCAAACCTGTATCCGGAGTGATCAAACACTGAGCATTTTTGATAAAAGCCACCGATTCTCCCAATTTGAAATTTCCGGCAACATTAATGATCGTTTTTTGTGGCAATTCTCCCACTATTTGGTTCCCAAAAAAGGAATCTCCCGGTCCACCCAACAATACAACAGGTATTTGTAGCTGATTAATGATTTTAGTGTAAATTTCTAATGGAGGTACTTTTGTTCTTTGGGCAGATCCAATGGCCATGGCTATGTAGCCTGATTGCGAAATGAGACCCGCCTCTCTTATATATGATTTAACTCTGAATTCATTTTCCGGATCAACAAAATAATCTAACCCTTTGTCATCATTTTGTATGCCAAGTTTTTCTAATGCCTTAAAATATCTGTCTACAAGGTGTAATTTTGGTAAGAAGTTGATTTTCAGAGCAGTCATAAACCACTTTTGAACGTTTAACTTATCGAAACTTAATGCAGGTATGTCAAGGGCTACAATTACCCTTTTACTGCGGATGTTTTTATGCAGGTCGATTATTTTGTCAAATTTCTCTGCTTTTAAAGTTTTAATTAAAGTGTCATCCCAAGTCTCAAAAAAATGAAATTTGTCAATATAAGGGTTATTCTGAAGTACATTGGCAAATGATTTTTTTACCAAATAATGAACTTCTGCTCCAAGTTGTTTCTTGATACATCGAACAACAGGCGTCGTTAAAATAATATCTCCAATGGAGCTAAATCGAATTATCAGAATTTTCATAAATAAAAAAACGCCCTCTAAGGTATTGAATCTCGGAGGGCATTTTATATTTTTTTAGTTAAATTATTGCTTGATGATTTTTTCAGTTTGAAGGTTTTGGCCAGACTGAACACGGATGAAGTATGTTCCCGGAGATAAATCACCCAGGTCAATTTTTTGAACTGCCCCTTGATTTAGTGCGTCCAGACTGAATACTTTCATCTGACTGCCCATGGTGTTTATCACTTGGATCAAACCATTATTATGTGTCTTTTGAGCTTTGACCATGACTTCACCATTAACAATACTTGGATAAACAGACCATCCTTCCGATTTGCTGTTTTGTTCGTGGGTTGCAATGTTAATCTCTCTTTTTCCATTTCCGAACCAATATCCGGTTTTGGCATCTGTAAAGAGGGTAGTTTCAGAATTACCATAGCTGATTTTATTTGAACCTAATTTAGCTGCGTGTATTTCATCTCCCGGCGCATTAAAAATTATGTAATCATCAAGTCTCGAATAGTTAGGTACAAACAATTCTTCTTGATTAACCACTGCATCTTCGTCACCGGTTTCAATATTGGTTCCTACAAGGTAATTGGTATTTTCGAATTCATCTATGTAGTCAAATGCAACTATGTATGGCGAATTTTTTGAAAAAGTAGGATTTCCAATACTTGTATTTTCTGGGAGCCCACTATAAAGTTTGCTAACCAACCCATCACCAAATGTATTTTTCTTTTTATCAAAAACTCGCATAAATCCAATATCCCAATAATGCAATTTGTTACCACCCTGATCCTGAATTTCATTATATGCATCGTACATGATATAATTTCCGCTGTAGTCCCATTCAAGGGCGTCCGCATACAGTACATCACCGGTTTGCACACCTTCTGAGTATGTTGGGTTATACAATTGAAATACTTGCGATTTTTGTAAATTATAATCGTAAACAGTTATTTCGTTGTTAATTGCATCTGTAACCATAGCCAATCTGCTACCATCCTTTGAGATTGCTACATTTCCCCAAATAGGGTTTGAGTTAATTTCCACTTCATTTACATTGCCATTTGAGTAATTTATCTGGATGGCGTGTAGCTTTTTATCAGTCCCAACATACACAATAGCGGTTCCATCATCTATGACACTGAACCTGGTTGCGGGATCAATATCAGAGATCACATCAATTGAACTGAAATTATTGTCATATGTCAGATAAACCTTATCCGGATCAGCATCCGTAGCAACAATAAAGTCGTTACCTGGGTTTGGTTTAAGGTTGTTTTGATAAGTACTTCCGCCTGCATTTCCTCCTCCACCAATACCAACTTGGGTGAATGCGCTTTCTGCAGCAGTTACAATTGGTGATGAATTTCCGAATAAATCTTTTGCTGCCTGGACAACAGCAGCCCTTGCATCAATAAATACTGACGATTTTACCAAATAATCTGTAAGTGCCTTGTAATAAACTTTTTCTGCATTATCCTTGCCAACATTTGAATTCGAAGCAAACAAGAAAAATGCATGATTTGGAATTCCACTATTGATGTGGACACCGCCATTGTCCTGTGTGCCCTTATATTTTTCATCGGTATGTTTTGGTTGCCAGCCGTTGTCATTGAGACTCAACCCTCCATTATGAGGATCTGACATGCTTCTTAAGGCACCTGATGGAAAGGCTGAAGCTTTTACAATGTCCTCCCCTAATAACCAGTCATTTCTGTCAATCAGCACTCCAAAGACATCAGCGTAAGATTCGTTTAAAGCACCTGACTCCCCCTGATAAACAAGGTTTGCTGTATTTTGCACCACTCCATGTGACATTTCATGACCACCTACATCTAAACCACCTGCCAAAGGTTTGAAAGCAGAGTTTCCATTGCCATAAAACATTGCTTCTCCATTCCAAAAAGCATTATCAAGGCCAGACCCGTCATCTTCTGTAATATTTACCAGAGAAACTATATTCCCTCCTTTCCCATCTATTGACTTGCGGTTAAAAGTTGAAAGAAAATATTTATAACATTCTGAAGCATTAAAATGAGCTGAAACGGAAGCTTTATCACTCCAGCTATTATTGTTTGACGATTTGATTACATAAGAGAAATTATTGTTGCTGGGGCTATTATTTAATCCATCAAGCGTTACGATGGTACCCACAGGGTTATTGGGGAATACTGATTGAGCACCGTTAAACATGGATTTTGATGCGTCAATCATATAGAACTTACTCCCAACCTGATAGGTATTCAACACTTGTGCTTTGTTGTTTAGGTCTAAAGCATTGGCAGTTGTAGGTCCGTCAAGCGGGTCTAAGCAATGGTCTTCATTTAGATTGCTATGGTGATTATGGCCATATATGCCGCAGAGATTTTCAAATGAATGAATGATTTCACCAGTTATTGCATCAACAAAATACTCGTACCTGTGGGTGATATTTGGATAGATTATGACATGCCATGTCAGTTTTTCGGAATATGGATTGTTGTCTTTATGATAAATTACCAATTGCTGCTTAACCTGAACATTATTTTGCACCAAACTCAATTCCTGTTTATTAAGGTTTTTGAGTTTTGTCAATCTGGAAACATCATTTTTTACAATTTCAACAGACGATTCGGCCAAAACTTTGGGAATAAAGTCAGAAATGACAGGAGTAGGAAAATATCTGCCATTCATCAGAACAGGTCCTTCGGGATTAAGATGAACTTTAATTTGTGCTCCATACACTTCAATCCCTGCAATCATTTGTTGAAAGGTAATATGTTGCAAATTTTGTTCATCAATGTGACTTTCAATCGCATTAAACTCAACTAAAGGCTCTCTGATTTGCATCTGTCTGGCAATAAACTGTAGGTAAGCAAAAGCTTGTTTTTCCCTTCCCGCAGGCAAGTTTTGGGTTTCAGGAAGTTTCCCTTCTACCCATACCGGAAGACCTTCCTCTGAACGAAGTTTTACTTTTGGTCCGTCTTTATATTTTGTAAAAATCGGCAATCCTGCCTGAGGGTTATATTGAGGTTCATCTTCCATAAAAAGCTGTGCGGACGGAACTCCGGGCACAATCTGCTTAAATTCACCTATATTGTTATTATCAACTTTAAGAAGTGGATTTCTTGTGACTTTCTTGGTCTGTTGGGCGAAAGTTGTAAATGTTATTAACATCAATACAAGAGACCATAAAAAATTTTTCATTTGTCAGCATTTTGGTTTAATAATTCTTTTGCTTCCTGGACCAATCTTTTGACTGAAGGGTTGATTAAAGTATCATTTTGAGTCCAGATAAATTTGTGTTGTATATTTTTATCTTTGAATATCATAAAACTTGAAAAATTTCCCGGGTTTTGGTATTCCGAGTTTATCCAAGGCTGTTCAAAGGCATTTTTAAAGAGTTTTTTGACTTTTGATTTTTTTGAAATTTTAATTTCTTCGGTCTTAGAAGAAGCTACAGATCTTTTAAAAACTTGGCCGGATTCACATAGTATGTATTCGCTTCCAAAGCCCGTAAAACCACCTTCACTGCCAATAATCAGTTGCTTTTCCGGTAAATTATCAGAAGTATAGTGAAGTGATTTGCAGGAAGCAAAAAGAGTGAATAAAATTAATGCAAAGAAGATTTTCATTTTGCACGAAGTTTGAAAAGAGCAATGATATAAATGCTGTGCAAGATATTAAATTTAAAGAAATTGCTGTGGGATTGGTGAGAATAATATTAAAAGATAGTGATGCAACTCATTTAATCTGCAACATATATTCATTTCGACGTCAGAATCAAAATTAAAATAATTGGATTGTTGGTTCGAATCTCAGGGTAAACTTACTGTCAATAAATTTTAAGTGTATTAGCATGCCCAACAAACAGGGTTCTGTCTAAGTCACATCTTACTTGATTCATACATGATGATTCTCACCTCAGAATAATTCAGCGATTCAGGAGTTCCGGGTTTCAACAAATCAACTATGTATAGCTCTATTTTCAGTAGCTGCCAAAGCTGCTTCTTTAATTGCTTCAGTATATGTCGGGTGTGGGTGCGACATTCTCGCTGCGTCCTCAGCGCTGGCTCTAAATTCCATCAAAGTTACGCCTTCCATAATCATATCTGCGGCTCTGGCACCGACTATATGCATGCCCAATATTTCATCGGTTGATTTATCAGCCAGTATTTTTACCATTCCATCAACATCCATGCTGGCACGTGCCCTACCCAACGCTTTATAGGGGAACTTTCCAATTTTGTAGGCTACACCTGCGGATTTCAATTGATCTTCAGTTTGTCCGACCCCGGCCACCTCAGGCCAGGTATAAACCACTCCCGGTATTAGATTATAATTTATATGCGGGTGTTGCCCTGCAATTGTTTCGGCAACAAAAACGCCTTCCTCTTCTGCCTTGTGTGCCAGCATTGGACCCACAATCACATCACCAATAGCATATATACCCGGTGTTGAAGTTTCAAGACTGGAATTAACAGAAATTCTACCCTTTTCATCTGTGGCAATTCCGGCATTCTCTAAATTTAGCTTATTAGTATAGGGTCTTCTGCCAATAGCAACGAGGCAATAGTCGGCAGAAAGTGTAAATGTCTCACCTGTAGTTGTTTTTTCAACATCAATTTCTACATTTTCTGAACCAGGTTTAACAGCAACAACCTTATGTTTGAGGTGAAATTTGACCCCTAATTTTTTGAGTGACCGCATTAATTCTTTGCCACAATCGACATCCATGGTTGGAATAATGGTATCCGCAAATTCAACAACATCTATTTGTGTTCCAAGACGAGCATAAACGCTTCCAAGTTCCAGTCCTATAACACCTCCCCCGATAATAACCATTCTTGCAGGAATTTCTCTAATATTCAATGCCTCGGTACTGGTGATTACACGTTTTTTATCATAGTTAAAATTTGCAGGCACAATAGGCTTTGAACCTGTTGCAATGATAACTTTTGGTGCACTCAGTTCAGTTTTCGAACCATCATTTGCTTCAACTGATATTGTGTTTTTATCTTTGAAACTACCTAAACCATGGTGAACATCAATTTTATTCTTTTTCATCAAGAACTCAATACCTTTTGTGTTTTCAAGCACAACTTGAGTTTTTCGCTCAATCATTTGGTTTAAATCTGCCCTAAGGTCACTCAGCAAAATACCGTGTGAACCAAAACTTGTTGAAGCGTTGTGATAATGTTCTGATGAATCAAGTAAAGCTTTGGATGGGATGCAACCAACATTGAGGCAAGTGCCACCTAGAGTAGAATATTTCTCAACTAGTGCCGTCTTGAATCCAAGTTGAGCGCATCTGATGGCAGCTACATAGCCACCAGGACCTGATCCAATAACAATTACATCATAATTCATCATAATATCAGACTTTTAGTGAGGTATAACAGTTTAGTCCTTTTTTGGTTGATTATCAGCTGAATGATCAATAGGAGGTTGTTTGGGAGGGTTATTATTATTTCCTTGCCTGTTCTGAGGATGATTCGGCCTGTTATTTTGGTTGTTATTACCCGGTCTGTTTTGATTATTTCTGTTTTGCTGGTTGTTTGGTCTTTGCTGAGGGTTGCCCGTTCGGTTATTCTGCTGATTGTTATTCTGTCTGTTTTGCTGATTTGCAGAATCGTCATTAACAGATTTCTGTGACGGTTTTTCATCATTTTGTTCCCTTACCGGACCTCTGTTTTGAGGTTTTTTCTTCTTTTTCTTCTTTTTCTTATCAGGAGGTAACTCCACAAAACCAGTGACATCTTCGTAATCTTTGCGATTATCTTCAGGAGTACCTGTTGTTATCTGGACTTCATCGAGAGAAGCAACCAGTTCGCCCTTTTTCATCCCGGCAAGAATGTTTTTAACTTGAGCCACTGCAAGAGGATAAAATTTTCCTCTGCCATGATCCTTTTCATAAACATAAAACAAGATCCCTTTAAAAATATCTGTTTTTACCAAATATGCGTTTCCTGCCTGAGTTTGTATTTTATCTGCTCTGTCCGGAAATTCTTCCAACGCATCAAGGTAAACATCCAATTCATAATTGAGACAACACTTGAGTCTACCGCACTGTCCGGAGAGTTTGCTTTGATTTATTGCAATGTTTTGATATCGGGCTGCAGTTGTTGAAACCGATTTGAAGTCTGAAAGCCAGGTCGAACAGCATAATTCACGACCACATGACCCAATACCTCCAATTCTTGAAGACTCTTGTCTGGCACCTATTTGGCGCATTTCAACCTTAACCTTAAAATCTGAGGCAAAATGCTTTATTAACTCACGAAAATCAACCCTTCCATCAGCTGTATAGTAAAACGTAGCTTTACGATGGTCAGCCTGTAATTCAATGTCGCAAACTTTCATATCGAGTTTCAAACTTCTGCTTATAACCCGCGATTGCAGCATCATATTGGGCTCTCTTTCGCGTGCTTCCTGCATCCGTTGAAGGTCTCGTTCGTTTGCTTTCCGCAAAATATTGTTAAATACAGAATCATTCTTGATTCCTTTCTTCTTCAATTGCAGGGTAACAAGCTCTCCGGTAAGGCTTATCTTACCGACATCGAACCCGTTTCCTGTATCAACTACTACCCAATCACCTGTGATAGCACGGGTATGAGAAGGATTTATATAAAAATTTTTACTAGAACCATTTTTAAAACTGACTTCCACCAGTTCATTTTCAACAGAATCGTGGATATCAAGTGCAGCCAGCCAATCGAATGTATTGAGTCTGTTACAGCCACCTGAGGCACAACCTCCAGTTTTACCGCAACCCGAAGGTCCGCAACTCCCTCCTACTGTACAACCTGTACATGCCATATTATTTGTATATTTATGCAGTGGATGTTAGTCCACCTTGATTTTTTTGTAAATATTTTTCAACTGAATACCTGCGTCAAACATAAGTAATTTTGCATTGGCATTTCGTTCCAATCCAAATCCGCAGTCATTCAGTAGTTCGCAAATTTCGTTAATTTGGTCTAAATCCAATACATTTTTCAACTTTAATGCAGTTTCTTTTTTCTCGTCACTGAGTCGTGGGGCTTTCCCCACCATTTTCAACAATAACAATTCATGCATAAAATTCAGTCCATACTGAATGAATTTTTTTTGTTCTTCACGATTATACGAATTAAAAGATTCTACCCAATTCGTTAATTCTATGGCATTACCCCTAAAACTTGTACGAAGCCAAGTGAGGAAATGTTCATCCAATGTACCAACAGTATGTTGTTTTAACCTAATTGCCTCAGCATAATTACCAGCTGAAAGCCTCGTTATTACGGCCGCTTCGTCTTCTTCAATTCCTTCACCAACCAGGGCAGTATAAATGTCATTATCGTGCAATGGTGGTATTTTATAAATTTGACATCGCGATTGAATAGTACTAAGTACCCGGTCATCATTTTCGGCAATTAATATAAAAAAGGTATCCTCCGGTGGTTCTTCAATTATCTTTAGGAGTCGGTTTCCCTCTTTTGCCAAAAATTCTGCCATCCAAACGATTTGAATTTTCCACTTTCCTTCAAAAGACTGCATATTGAGCTTTTTGACAATGTTCAGACATTCCTTAGCTGTGATATTCCATTGTTTCGATTCAGCATCATGGGCTGAAATCCAGTCTGCCATATCAAAATATGGATGCTCCAGAAATATTTTTCTAAATGCTGGAAGAAAAGTTTCAGAAATGGCTTCTGATCCAAATGCCGGAATGGTAAAATGCAAATCAGGGTGAATCAACTTTTCGGTTTTGATACATGAGGAGCAGCTTCCACACGAGTCATCTGAGCCCGGATTTTCACAAAAAATATATTGAGACAGGGCCATAGCTATGGGTAAGCAACCATATCCTGACTTTCCCGATAAAAGCAAGGCATGTGGCAAACGACCATTCTTAAGTGCTAATTGAAGGTCCTTTATTATATTATGTTGGCCAATGATATTTTTGAAAAGCATAGGGTCGCAAAGTTAATTAATATATGCTACTGTTTTGGTAAAAAGAAGTCAAGTATCAGAACCCTATCCCGATGGTAGCAAAGATAATTTTACTTTTTTCAACATTAAATTTGATCTAAATTTAGGTAACAATTACAGTTTAAAGGTAATTAACAGTTCAATTCCTTGAACCTTATAAACTAGGGTGTGCTTGAAATTTGTTGATATTTGTTGTTTAACAATTCATTCACTACATCAGAATGATGTCCTTTAAACGATCTGCTGCCATTCGCAAGGTGTGTTCTTTTTTGGCAAAACAAAGTCTTATTACCCTGTCATCAGGCGGATTTGTGTAAAAAACAGACAATGGAATTGCGGCAACACCGTGATTTATAATCAGCCATTTACAAAACTCAACATCATTCATATCGCTGATGTTGCTGTAATCAAACAGTTGAAAATAAGAGCCTTTGCAAACCAATGGCTTAAAAGCGCTTCCATGCATAGATTGTAAGAGATAATCTCTCTTTGTTTGATAAAAATTAGGAAGCTTTAAATATTCGTTTTCATCAAGCATGAAATCTGCATAGGCAGATTGTACGGGAGTATTGGCACTGAAAACATTAAATTGGTGCACTTTTCGAAATTCTTTGGTCAACTCTGCAGGTGCAATACAATATCCGATTTTCCAACCCGTATTGTGGTATGTTTTGCCAAAAGAAAAAATAACCATAGACCTTTCATACAAATCCGGATATTTCAGGACACTTTCATGTTGTAATCCATCAAAAGTCAGGTGCTCATATACCTCGTCAGATATCAACAACAAGTTATGCTTGATTATGATTTGCCTTAGTGCGGCAATATCATTTGCAGAAAAAACCTGGCCCGTTGGATTTTGCGGATTATTAAACATCAATATTCTGGTTGCAGGAGAAATCAGCTTTTCTAATTCAGCCCAATTTATTTCATAATCAGGAGCCATAAGTGCGTATGGAATGGCCTTACCACCAAATAATTCTATGCTTGGTTTGTAGGAGTCGTAGGCTGGTTCAATGATTATGACCTCATCACCCGGATGAACAAACGCTCCAAGAGCGGTGAAAAGTGCTTGAGTACCGCCAGCTGTGATGGTTATTTCAGAATTTGGGTCAATATTCAGATTATAGAGTTTTTCAACCTTTTGAGAAATCCTTTGCCTTAAAATTGGGTCACCCGGCATAGGTGCATATTGGTTCTTTCCATCTCTCATAGCCCGACTTACAAGCTCTATAAGTTTTTCAGAGCAAAGAAAATCAGGAAAACCCTGTGAAAGATTTACTGCGTCATGTTCATTTGCTAGTCCCGACATGATGGCAAAAATTGTGGTGCCTACATTGGGTAACTTAGAAGCGGGAATAAGCGTTGGTAGTGTCATGGTATGAAATATTTAAAATCTTAATTAGATTAATTCGTGTGGATATTTTGTGAGTATTTGGTCAATTTCAGAAGCCAACAATTTATCCTTTTGGGTAACAATGTTGGCTGCATCATGTGTTTGTAGCTCTATCTTTACTGTGTTGTAGCTGTTTTCCCATGTTGGGTGGTGGTTTATTTGTTCTGAAACCAGAGCAACTTCCGACATAAAAGCCCAGGCTGTTTTAAAGTCTTTGAATTTGATTGATTTTCTCAAAGATTTCTCCAATTCAATCCACATAATTCACTATTGATGACTCCAATCAAATTTATCCAGTTCCAAAACACAATTTTTCAGCAATCTAATGCTATCAATGACATCGTTCTTGTGGGCCATTTCAATTACTGAATGAATGTGTCGTGTCGGAATGGAAATGCCCCCACTTATGCTGCCACCTTTACCTGAGCGTTGCAATCCTGCCGTATCTGTCCCACCAGCAACCATTATCTCAGGTTGCCAAGCTATTCCATGTTTTTCAGCCATGTATTTCATAAATTTCACCATTCTGGTATCACATATTACAGAACCGTCAGCAATTTTGATAGCAGTCCCCTTACCTAACTTGGTAATCACTTCCCAAGCCTGAGCGCCAGGTGTGTCATATGCTATGGTTACGTCTAAGTTGATCCCAAAATCGGGCTGGATAGCATGTGTTGCCGGTGAAACACCTCTGATGCCTACCTCCTCTTGCACAGTAAAAACTGCATATAAATTATAAGGTAGTTCAAGTTTTGCCAACTCTTTGAGTGTCTCAATTAAAATGAATACCGAAACCCTGTTGTCCAGCGATTTTGCATTGATACATTCACCTATTTCGATTAGTTCACGTTCGCGCGTTATGGGATCACCTATTGATATAAACTTTTCAAGTTCAGCTTTACTCATACCCATATCAATGTAATAATCTGTTATGAGTGGTGCTTTGGTTCTCTCTTCAGGCTTCATAATGTGAATCGGTTTAGAGCCCATCACCCCAATCAAATCTTGCTTACCATGCACAACAACCCTCTGTGCTGTCAACGTTTTAGGATCAAAGCCACCTAGAGGATGAAATCTGATGAACCCATCATCTTCAATGTGTGTTACGATAAAACTTATTTCATCCATGTGTGCGGTGACCATAAGTTTTTTATCTGAACTTCCTTTACGAACGGCAATCAAGTTCCCAATATTGTCGATATACCATTCATCTACCAATGGATCTATTTCAGAAATCACCAATTTTCGTATTCTCTCTTCAAATCCAGGTGCGCCGGGAGTTTCACTTATTTTTTTAAGTAAATCTATGTTAAGTTTCATCCAAATTTTTTGCGAAAATTACAAACATTTATACAAATAGCTTGAAATTTCGACACATACTGCTCCAAAGATTTAATTTTACACTTAGGTTTACCACAATTTATGGCAATATTAAAAAAACTTGCAGGTCAAACTGCTATTTACGGGCTGTCAAGTATCGTGGGCAGGTTGATCAATTTTTTCCTGACACCATTTTATGTCCGTATTTTTACAGAAGCTGAAAATGGGATCATTTACGATCTTTTCGCTTTATCGGCTTTTGTAATGATAATCTTTACTTACAGGCTTGAAACAGCATATTTCAGGTATGCCACGGATGTAGACAACCGTGAAAAATCATATACAACTGCATTGTATTCCATATTATCTACGAGTGTGGTTCTGTTTTTAGCAATCATCCTTTTCTCAAAAAATATTGCTACATTATTGCGATATCCTGATCATAAGGAGTATGTTTTAATGTTTGGATGTATACTCATGCTAGATGCACTGGTGGAGATTCCTTTGGCTCGTTTGAGGCTTGAAGGGCGACCTAAAAAATATGCTATGATTAAGATAACAAATATCATTATAAACTTTGGACTTAACTTTTTTGTACTTTTCTTTCTTGCAAAATCTTATTCAGGAACAGGTTTTGCTTTCCTTAAACCTTTAGCAGGTTTGTTCTATGATCCTTCCATACGAGTTGGATATGTGTTTTTATTTAATTTGATTGCATCTTTTAGTACCTTACTATTATTGTTGCCTTATTACAGGATTTCACTAAAAGCGTTTGATAATGCTTT
>JAEUUM010000281.1 GCA_016787375.1 Saprospiraceae bacterium | reverse complement strand
GTGTTGTCTATAAAATATACTCTTTGTGTACAAGAAGATTTATTGCCAAATGCATCAGTTGCAGACCATTGTCGTCTGATGAAACCACTCTGGCAATTATTTGGTTGGTCAAGGTCAGTCCATGTAATGTTTAAACCACATTTTTGAGTATTATCAGTAGCGTAAGGTCTGAGAGCCAAAGGAGTTCCGTAAGTAAAATTAAGGGTAACTTTATTTATTTTACCACCTGCAAGAGGTGCATTGTCAATTACTGTTAAAACCCAGTTTTTAAAGTTATTATTACCAAGATCAATTGAATTTAATGATTCTCCATCAAAATTTGACAATTGACCTGCGTTTGGAACAACTGAACCTGAAATTGCCGGATTTCCTCCTGTACAATCAAGTGTCTTTCCTTCATCATCAAAAGTACCATTGATGTCAGTTTGAAGCATTCCGCAATTTCCGCCCTGGAATAGTGTTATACTTGTACCTTGAGGACTGGTAAGTTTAATAGTTAATTGATCAAGATAACCGTGCGTAATATCTAAACCAACATTTAAGTCTGCAACCACTGCATCCGTTGGCAATCCGGTAACATTTACCGGAACGTCATATGATTTTGCAAAAACATCACTGATGGTAGTATTTGGTGTTACAGTTTTGCTATAAGACAATGGATTCGTCGGCAAATAATCAGCACCGCACTGCACTGTAATGTCTTTTGGACACCAGATAACAGGTTTGATTTTGTCATTTACGGTTACTTCAACCATACAATCGTTGTAATTACCTGCTGCATCAAGTACTCTTAATGCCACTAAAACTGGTCCGTTGTTGATATCACAGCAATAGAAAGGAACAGTTTTTTGAAAGTCAGTTCCATTCGAAAAACCGCATTTAGGGTTATCCATTCTTCTTGCCAGGAATGTCACTTGACTGCAAGCATCATAACTTCCATCATCAAATGTTTCTGCTTTTACCAATGTTACTGAATCAGTCAATGAAACATTGAATATTGATTCACAAGCGACAACCGGCGGAACCTCATCTTTGACTTCATACTGAATAAAGCAGAAACTAACATTTCCACATCCATCAGTTACATTATAATATACAAAATAATCACCTGTTGGCAACGTAAGAGTTGCTCCATTGGTTGGTGAAGAATAAAGAATACCTTTGCTGTCATATGTGTAAGTCAAGAAAGTAAGTTGGTTGTAGTTTGAACAATTATCTGATACTTGAATTGCCGGAAATTGAACAGTAGAAGTACAACCTTGATAACCCGGTGCACTTTGTGAACTCAATACTTTTATTTTATGCGGATCAATATTACAGTTCAAAACCGGGCCCTCTTTATCAACCACCTTGATAACTTGTATACCAGTAGCCATTGGAGGAGTTCCACCACACCAGTCCATTACTGTCCATGTTCTCAATATTTTGTAGCCACCCGGGCAATTTTTTTGAACAAGGTCTTGGTAAGAGACCAAATAACCACAATCAGGTGCAGAAAGGTTAAATCCGTCTAATGTAGGATAACCTGTATTAGAAGGGTTTGTATTTGCACTTGAGCAATTTAGTGAAGGCAATTGCACATCATCTAAATCTTTAGGGAACAATACAGTCGTAATTGGAGAACGAACTAAATTGATAAACTGCACGCAAGATGATTTGTTGCCATAGATGTCTTCAGCAGTGGTTGTTACAGTTACAATTGCCGTGTAAGGTAAAGATGTACAGCCAAGATCAACTTTGGTGTATGCTCTTGTTACTTTTACATATCCACCGCAGTTATCTGCTACTGTTGGTGCAGTTGTTGCCAATATTTGGTCGATTGGCATTGCACATGGCAATGAATAATCTTTGCAGTTTGAGAATACAGGTGGAAGTTTGTCCTCAATAAGGATATTTCCCCAACAAATGTTGCCTGAAGCCGGGTGAATAACCCTAACTTTTAGCGTCTGACCAATGTAATCGCCTGTTACGGTTGGATTAGTTGGAATCACTTTGTTGTTTTTGTCCAAGATCTCAACATACTTAGCCCCCGGACAATCGCCTGGTGACTTCAAAATGTCGTTTGGTGTAACCAAAGCTGTACAGTTTTCATTTAATGAAACCTGAAGATTTTGGATGCAATTTAGCTGGCACTGTGCGCTGGCCATTTGAGACATGAACAATGTACCTAAAAACAGGAGTACACTCCAAAATTTTTGTGTAAAGGTTTGGATATTTGAAGGGTATGACCTTCGAGTTTTTTGATTTTCGATATGAAATCGGTTTCTCATGGGAATACAGTTTTTGTTAAAGAATTTCTAGAATTTTTTTTTGATATGTTACTTCGATGTGTGCAAGAAATTTTAAAACGGTTTGATACGGTGTTTTGGTTTCGGTTTTTACGGTCATGGAAATCAATCGATTTCATATGTAATAGTTCAAATTCAGTGGTTTCAGAGTAGAATTTTTATTTTCAAATTATGTGGTTTAGTTTTCAAAATATGTCTTGTTGATGATCCGGTTTAAAGTTGTTGGAGCCCTTAATTTTTAAGGGCTACCAACACCCAAATCCCAAAAACCGTCAATAGATAGATCTGATTTATTCGTGCATTAGTATCATTTTTCGGGTCAACTTTCGTTTTCCTTTTACCTGTAATTGGTAATAATACATGCCTGATAAATTATTCAGATCACTTGATGTAACTTTTATAAGGTTGTTGCCTTGAGGAAAAAGGCCATTTATAGTTTTAATTTTATTGCCAAGCATATCAAATATTTCAATATTGACCTCGGAAGCACTGGCAAGAGTAAAAGGAATGCTTGTTTCAAATTCAAAAGGATTGGGCATATTTTGCTCTAAGTCAAAGTCAAAACTTGCAACATTTTTGTTGAATTTCAGAGCGACATCCAGTATTTCATCTTGTTTATTATAGGCCTCTGCTGTTAAGAATGTTGAACCTATACTCAGTGTTTTGCTTAGTAATGTATTTGACTTTGCTTTTACAACCAATTCAAACAACACGTCATTTGGTTCAAAATTGCCTTGAATTGGTTCAATCCAACTAACTCCTGTCTTTCCTTCATTCGCGAAAGCATTTCCTATTGCATTTTCGTCCATGGTTTTGAGTGCGCCTGGCAATACTGTCATAATCTCAAGGTTGTGCGCATCATATTCAAGTGTATATTGAAAACCTTGAACATTTTGAAAATCAGAAGATTTTATTGGAATTCTATATTCGTATCCTGCTGAAAGTTGTATGTCGTCAGTGGTTAATTCCAGGGTTCCAGAAGAATTTCTGACCGTAGTGGCAATTGCATTATTAGGGTTCACTGATACATTTAAATCGCCTACTTTAATGCCAACCCAATTTACATCTGTTTTGTTTGTTTGTAGCTTATCAAAAGTAATCTTTTCAGGAATAATCTGCGTGAAAGGGTTTGCTGGATTCGGAAATACATGATTTGCATCTACCAACCTCCATGATGTATTGTTTGGAAATTTGTCGTCTAACTGCAAGATTGCTCTTCTCAAAGCTAACAAATCAGCAGTAGTTACTTTTCCGTTATTATTGATGTCCGCTGCTATGATTTTATAGGGTGAATCAAGTGCTTTAATTCCTAAAATATGCTTAGAAAGTGCAAGGGCATCTTGTGTTGAAATACCTGACAAAATATGAGATTGTTTAGAAGCAGTTATATAGTAATCTGTATTTTTAAACAAATCTGTATATTCATATTTTCCATTCTCCGGAGTAATTCTTTCCAGTTCATTATTCAGTAAAACTTGTACATCTTTCATTTCTTCACCAAGAATACTGGTAACTTTTCCTGCAATCTTGACTACTTGTGAACAATAACCAATGTTATCTTGAATGTTCACATTGGTAATGCAAAAATTAGAATTACCGGCTGCATCAGTAGCCATTAGAGTCACTTGATTATCCCCAATATTCAAACAATTAAATGAAGTTGGAAACAAATCAAATTTTATAGAAGATTTTGGAGTACAATTATCTGTAGTTCCTATTTCAATCATGTTTAAAGTAACTGTCGCGATTCCATCAGAATTTAATGGTATTGAAAGTCCCTTAATACAAGCCGGAATCGGAGGCTCATCGTCCACAACAGTAATTTTCATCGAAGCGGAGGTAGAATTACCACAACCATCATAAGCAGTAAAAGTAATGGTGTGTACCCCTGAAGGATATGTTCCGCTGGCATTACTATTTTTCAACAGTGCGTATCCTGAATTATTAACAATTGAAACATTTGGATTACAATCTGTTGCTGTTGCAGATGGTACAACAACATTGGCAACACATGCCGTGGTTGAGGTTGTTCCTACAGTGATATCCGAAGGTATGCTGAGAACAGGTGCAACTACATCATTTACTTCAATAACTTGATTTTTCTCCCAAATTCCCACATCAGGAATGTTTGGATTATACACACACCAATTCCTTACCACCCACTTTCTTACGATCTTGTAGCAAGCAGGAGGTGCGGTGTTAAACACCTGATCTGTATAATTTACATCTAGTTGTTCACAATCATTATTTGTAAAAGATGGTGTACCTGTTTTATCGGGTGATACCACTGCTCCACAAACATTGGTAGCGTAATCAGATGGCCATGTTATGTTCAGTGGAGTTTGATCTTGAAGGGTGATTTTCTGAGAACATTCTGTGAAGTTGTTGTATTTGTCAATTGCTCTCCATTTTCTTGTTATGGTCCCTTGATTACAGCTGTTTAAATTTTTAGTATCAACAAAAGTGATGGTTGGGACACTGCAGTTATCAGTTGCAGATGCCTGACCTGCAATGCTCAGATCGTTCGCGTTCGCAATACAAGACAAAGTGATGTCTGCCGGGCAAGTTACTACCGGAGATACGGGGTCAGAAACAAATACTTTAACACTACATGTGTTACTAAGATTACTGGTATCAAAAACCCTTAACTCTACATTAACCGGTTGATTTGAAATATCATTACAGGTAAATGTTAATGACGAAGAGTAAGGATCATTCCCACGTCTTACTTCTATTTTTTGAATACTGCAGTTGTCAAAACTGCCATCATCAAATAAACTTGCATTTGCTGTGACAATTCCATCATCATCCATTGCAATCGCAAGGTCCTTTTTACAAACAGCAACGGGTATTGCTTCATCTATAACTGTTACATTCATAGTAACTGTAGATGAATTGCCACAATCATCTGTAGATGTATAGGTTACCAGGTGTTTCCCTACAGGGACGTTGTAAAATGGGCCGTATCCTTGTCCAAATTGCCAAAGTGGTTTAATCGTAAAGTTTGAGCAATTATCAGTAGCTGTAGTACTTGGAAGATTTACAATTGCTGTACAACTATTAGATTGTGTGCCAACAGTAATGTCTTTTGGTACAACCATCACAGGTGCATTGATATCTTCACGTCTTATGACCTGAACGTATACTTTAAAGGAATCTACACAGTAGTCTACTACTGTCCAGGTTCTTAAAATGGAATAACTTCCATTTACACAAGTGTTGTAAACATTATCTGCATGTTGAACAAATAGTTCACAAGAAGCACCGTTTACAATCGAAAATCCATTAATGGTAGGAACACCGGTTTTTTTCATATCTGTTGGATCAGCCGAACAATCCAGTTTTGGAGCTTTTATTCCGTCTAAATCCGGAGGGAATACTATATCTGAAATTTTTGCTCTTTTTAGTGATATAATCTGAACAGCCGATGTAAGATTCCCTGATTTGTCAGTCACTGACCAGGTTCTGATTACTTGTCCTGTGATTTCCTGAC
The DNA here is from genome assembly GCA_016787375.1 of Saprospiraceae bacterium. GTDB lineage: Bacteria > Bacteroidota > Bacteroidia > Chitinophagales > Saprospiraceae > JAEUUM01. The sequence continues at coordinate 1,881 of JAEUUM010000281.1, read as the reverse complement.
CATTTATCTAGGTTTTACAAGGTAAATCAACATAAGTATCTGTATAGTTCAATTTGTCGGAGCTAATCGGACCGCAATTATCTGCAACCGTTGGGTAACCAACCAGATCGGGTGATTTTGGATCCGAGCAAAACATTGTCAGATTGATGGGTGTAATTTGGGGTTTGATTTGATCTATCAAAGCCAATTTTGAGCTACAAAAATTACCGTTTGATAAATCTGTAACCTTGACATTGAAAGTCATGCCCAACTCATTACACGTAAGGGTAGTCGGATAAAGCTTACCATTGCCATCCTTGATTTCAATGGCTATGTTTGTGCTGCATCCTGGCACCGGATATTGAGTTAGTAATACATTTGGTGTGATTTCAGCTATTCCACTTTCATTGATTGCAACCTGTACATTTTGGATGCAATTCAGATTACACTGTGCACTAAGTTTGCCAAAACTAGCTGTGATTAAAATGCTTAAAATAAATAAAAGTGGTTTTGAATTAAACTTCCTTTCCCACTGTAGGAGGTTTTTCACAGTCATTGAGCCAGACTGTGCAGCATCGGCTTGGGTAAGCGGATAATTTTTCATGGGACGAATTATTGGTTTTTGGATTATGTTCTTTTCTTACTGACAAAAGATAACCTGTAAAATTCTGGGAGTCCTATAGATTAAAATTTTAATAAATAAGACGAATCAGAAGATGCAATGTTGGGAACAATCAATGTAACAACTGGCGTTGTAATATGCAGTAAAAAGCGAGCGTCCGGGTTGAGATAATTAAATCTCTTTTTTGGTTTTACGGTTTTGGGACAATCTCACGTATGTTCAAAAAGTACTGAGTAGTTTTTTTTCAATTTACGTTTGTGATATTATTCTTTATGCAAAAAGCATGCTAATTTTTAATATATTGAAAAAAAATATGTTTTTTAGCAAATTTTTTTGGCAGCCCTCCATAAAATCAATGGAAAGCTGCCAAAATATAAAATCACTTTGCTGGTATTACAGGTATGGTTTCCATTTTTTTCATTGATTCTTCTTCCGGAGTCATCTTTTTCTTTCCTGCAAATTCAAAATTTACAGTGAACTCATGAGAACCGGAGTGATATTTTTGTGTATTTTGGAAAGACACATCATAATTGTAGTAGACCCTCATTGTACCAAATCTAGCTCCAAGCAGCACACCCATGAGTGTTTCACCATCTATGATTCTGCAAGTTCCACCAGCCATTAGGGTGTTTTGAAGAAAATATGTTTTGACATTTAAGTCAGTAATAACGGGTGCAGCATATGATTTTCTGACCATTAAAGAAGGTTCGATAGCAAAATCGTAATCTTTTACATCAAATCTATACCCTAGTGTAGCAGTAAAATGTTGAAATGCAGTTTCAAAAGCATCAAGTTCCTGATCGGTACCTTTATTTAATCTTGCTCTAACAAGGTTTGGTACAGAAAGACCAAAACTTAACTTATTCTTATACACACCATAAATACCCGCAGTAGCGTCAAAGTACTGTGAACCATCAATTGCATTGAGAAGTGTCGGGTCTCCTGATTGTTGATAAGTGTTATCGGACACATTTTTATCCAAATTAATCTGATGAAATTCTGTACTAAGTCCTAATCCCATTTTAAGGTTTTGACTTGCCATCCAATTGTAAGCATAAGATAACTGCATTCGATATTTATTAATAGATGCAACTTTATCGTTGAGCAACATAGCACCCAACCCTACTTTTTTACCCACCATTCCATTATATGACACATAATAGGTTGTAGGATTATTCTGCAAGCCATTCATAGATGAACGGTAAGAACCATGAAAATTATTCAAACCATTAATGCCTGCTGCTGCTGGATTTACAAAGAACGGATTGACAAGATATTGC
>JAEUUM010000270.1 GCA_016787375.1 Saprospiraceae bacterium | reverse complement strand
TTATTAAGTCAATGTCCCGAATAAAATCATTTGAAAGTTGTTCATACTTCAGGAAACTTTTTCCTGGTGTTCGTGAGGCGATATAGAAAACGAATCCTTCATTTTTCAAAACCCACTGCACCGCTTTTGAGCTCCCTCCATTTCCCAATATCAAAGATTTTTTGGGTTTAGGATTTTTGGAAATTTCAAGAAATTGGTACAATGAAGTACGAAAACCTATTGCATCAGTATTGTAGCCTTTCCAGACACCATCTTTGATTCGAATGCAGTTAACCGCTCCGATTTCTGATGCAGGCTGGTCAATTTCATCAAGATAATTTAATATGCTCGTTTTATGAGGAATAGTAACATTCAGACCAATGAGATTCGGTATTTTTTTTGCAATATTCCTTACGTTTGATAAATCTTCCAATTCGTACAAGTTGTAATTGTAACCATTCAGGTTTTCATCCTCAAATTTTTGCTTGAAATATTTGGCTGAGAAGGAATGACCCAACGGGTATCCGATTAACCCAAAATTCTTAATGCTTATGCCAGATTTTAATTTGAACTGTTCCAACTGCTATTTTGGTGTTTGCTAAGAAATCTTTTGTGTTTTTTCCACCATTTTATCTACTCTGTGAAGCTATATCTGAAAATAACAAACCCTGTAAAAAAAGTCATATATTATTCATGCGATCGCCCAAAAGCCTTGCCATTTTTGTATTCCTTCTCGAGTGCTTCCTGATCTGCTTGTTCTTCCTTCGAAAGTCCTCCTTTAATTAATGCTTTCAAGTCAGGTTGACCAGCATTTACCCAAGCTGTGTACCAAATATTTCCTATTGAAGCGATAGATTCACGCATTCTGTCTTCAACTTGGCCATCCAAAGCAACATTATAAGCCTTTGCAAAATCCTGACATTGGGTACGAATTACCTGTGAGAGTCTGTTCTCATAACAAAATTGCCTGTCAGATGGAAATGTTTTTTTAAGTTCATTTTCATAATTGAGAACCATTTCAACACCTTCATTGCTCTCAAATATTACTTTCCAGAAATAATCGTTCGTCTCTTTTATAAATTGTGCCTTGCCAACTAAAAAGTCAAATTCTGAATCTGCAAATAATTCTGGAATCCTACTTTCCCAAAACGCATGAATTCCATCTTGATTGGTCAACTGACCGTTATAATTTTTTGTGGTATGTAATGGTACATGGGCATCTGCGATATAATGACCAATTTCTGCAGATAATCTTAAAATCGCACTTTTATCCCTGGCAACAAATGCCCTGGTTAATTTACCAAGCATCTCATCAAGGTTGTAAGGCAATAAACCATGTGCTGAAAATTTATCATTCCCGAATACACCTGTTACCCTTTTCAGAAATGAAGCCCCTCCAAAAAGCATTTTCAGACTATCTATGCTTAAGTTCCACTCATCATTCCTATATGCCTTATTGATGGTAAATGCAGCAAACTGGTGCATCTTACTTTTTGAAATCTTATAAAATGATGTATCCAATAATTCAAGTATGGTATCACTCAAAACCTTGTATTCTCTATCTGAACCACGCCAGCATCCCTCTCCCATTATCCTAATGGTATCTTTTGCTTCTAATACAACATATACATCGGCATATGTTGCTAAAAACGGGTACCAGGTTCGGGGAAGTCGTTCAAAAGGATACAGTCCATATTGA
>JAEUUM010000239.1 GCA_016787375.1 Saprospiraceae bacterium | reverse complement strand
AACGGATTTGTTACTGACAGTATATCATTTGGGGCACTAAAAAAAGACGAATCATTCTCAAGATGTCCGAACGGAACTGGGTCATTTGAAATATCAAAACCAACTTTTAATGCTGAAAATTGCAAGACAACTTCAGTCACTTATGAAATAAATAATGATGTTGAAATATTTCCGAATCCGGCAAACGATCGATTATATTTCCGCAATAGTGGTAAATATTCGGATTTATCAGATATATTAATTGCAGACATACATGGGAGAATAGTTAAAAATGTAATGAATATGTCATTATCAGACGGGTTGGATATATCTCAATTACCACCAGGTTTCTACCTTATTAAATTTAATCATGCTGTTTCCTCACTTGAACCGAGCATTAAGAAATTTATCAAGCAGTAACAGGGTTGGAATTGTTCTGTTATTTTCACTTAGTTTGGAAATTAATCTGAAGTTTAAATTTTGAATATTTAACCTTTATTATTGTACGAATTGAATTTTCAATTAAACTTTTTCAAGCACCCTGAGTCAAATTTGTATTAATCATATTCGCAAGTCAAAATATTGCAAAATGAAGAAATGTAGAATTTTCTGGATCATTTTTTTTGTAAAAATTACAACATCATGGAGTCAGGACTTTTATGACATTAATAACATACAAGATATTAAAATAACATTCAGCCAAAATAATTGGGACTATATTCTTGATACTGCAACTGTTGGTAAAGAGAGTTATTTGATGGCTCAAACCGTGGTAATTAATGGAGTTAGTTTTGATAGTGTGGGTGTCAGGTATAAAGGCAACAGTACCTATAATGCAAATCAGGTGAAAAACCCTTTTCATATTGAACTTGATACCTGGAAAAAACAAGATTATCAAGGCTACACTGATATAAAATTGAGTAATGCAGCAAAGGATCCCTCAATGATAAGGGAAGTTCTTTCTTATAATATTCTGAGACAATACATGCATGCACCGCTCTCAAATTACGCCAATGTGTATGTTAATGGCAAGCTGATTGGTCTTTATGTTAGTTCAGAATCTGTTTCTAAAAAATTTGTTGACAAACATTTTTACTCAAAAAATAATCCTTTTTTTAAGTGTAATCCAATAAGCGGTGCTGGACCGGGTGGAGGTGCTAAGCCCAATTTGGTTTTTTTAGGAAATGACAGCACATTATATTATCAGGCATATGAGAAAAACTCTGAGTATGGCTGGAAAGAGCTTCTGGCATTATGTGATACCCTGAAAAACAAAACATCATCAATTGAGAAGGTTCTTGATTTAGACCGTGCATTGTGGATGCTCGCATTTGATAATGTGCTGGTTAATCTTGACAGCTATATCGGTGGTTTTGCCCAGAATTACTATCTCTACCAGGACGATAATCACAGATTTAATCCCGTAATATGGGACTTAAATGAATCTTTTGGAACGTTCAGCTCGACCGGAACAACTCAATTGCCCAATACATCAGCAAAACAACAAATGACTCACTTGCTCCACCAGAATGATGCAGCATGGCCACTTATTCAAAAACTTATGGCGGTGCCAACTTACAAGAGAATGTACGTTGCACACATGAGAACAATTTTAGCAGAAAATTTTGCAAACAATAGTTACAAGACCTCAGGCGAAATATTACAAACAATAATAAATAATGCTGTTAATTCTGATCCGAACAAATTTTTTACTTATGCTCAATTCAAAAGCAATCTAACCACAGATGTGGCAAGTGGCAATACGAATGCACCCGGCATTACCAATCTGATGAATGGAAGAAATACTTTTCTTAACAGCCAGGCAGATTTTCAAGCTACCCCTCCGGTAATTGGTAACATTGTACCATCTGTTACAAAGCCTGTATTTAAAACATTTGTGACTCTTAAAGCAACCATTACAAATGCAAATAAGGACAAGGTTTACA
>JAEUUM010000229.1 GCA_016787375.1 Saprospiraceae bacterium | reverse complement strand
CCAGCTTGAAATTGATTCTTTTGAATCAGACGGATATTGCACTACATCGCAATGTTTACAAACCCTGACCTCTGACACATTCAAACCAAAAACTTCTCTTGCACTCAGACTATAATGAGTACATTTACAGTAATTTTTATTTTTATTTTATTTTTTTATGCTGTTAAATACACAAGGTATCGTGATCAGAACCATCAAATATGGCGATAGCAGCGTTATAACACATATTTTTACTCACGCTAAGTGCGTCAAGTCTTTTATAGTTAATGGAGTCAGAACCAAACTCACCACTATTCACTACGTTTTATTTCAACCCGGTACATTCTTAGACCTTACAATGTACGCACACGATCAGAAAAAACTTCTCAGACTCAAAGAGGCAAAAATTGCTTCACCTTGGCAAAAACTGCCATTTGATATAAAAAGAAGCTCTGTTTCTCTTTTTATATGCGAATTGCTTGAAAAAACACTCAGAGACTCCGACGAGCACGGGCAATTGTTTGATGAAGTATTACTTTATTTGCTGCATATAGACACAACTGAAAATTCTCTCGCCAATCTACCTATTTTCTTTTTGATTGATTTAAGTGTTCATTTCGGGTTTGGTCCACAGGGCAGGTACGACTCCGGACAAAAATATTTTGACCTTCAGGAGGGCTATTTCATGAAAAAACCACATTCATTATATTATATGAATGAAATTAACGCCCAATATTTTAGTGCTTGTATTGAAACCGGATTTATAGATGGGCATACCATATCTCTTACCAGAGCGCTGCGGAAGTCCATTTTAGAAGACATGATAAAATACTATTCTTTGCATATTGAGAATTTTCCAAGCTTGAGATCAATTGAGGTATTTCAATCAATCATGGAAATTTGATTGACAACAAATTATAATATGAGTCGAATTTTATTCGTTATTTTGCCAATATTTTACGAACCATGCAATTGACTAAATATCTGAAAAGTTTTTCGTGGAAGCAATGGGTACTGTTTGGTATCAGCTCAATATTTGCGTTGGTAATGGGTACCGGGATATTGACATATTGGGGCGTGTTTGGTGAATTGCCAAATTACTATGAGCTTAAAAACATCAGGCATAGCAATGCATCGGAGGTAATCTCTGATGAAGGAGTGATACTTGGTAAATTTTATATAGAAAACCGAACCACAGTAAATTTAAAAAATGTTTCACCTTACCTGACCAACGCACTGGTAGCAACTGAAGACAGCAGGTTCTTTGAACATCACGGATTTGACTGGAGAAGTTTCGGTAGGGTAATTTTTAAATCTGTTTTACTGCGTGATGAATCAGCAGGGGGGGGAAGTACCATTACACAACAACTGGCTAAGAATCTTTTTCCAAGGAAAAGGTATTGGTTTGGTTCAATATTGATCAATAAGTGGCGTGAGATATTAACAGCTCTGAGAATTGAAAAGGTATATACTAAAAACGAAATATTGAATCTGTATTTAAATACTGTTCCTTTTTCTGACAATATTTATGGCATAGAGGTGGCATGTCATAGATTTTTTGAAACAACACCTAAGGATATTAAACCTGAGGAAGCTGCTGTTTTGGTAGGAATGTTAAAGGGAAATTATATATATCATCCCAAACTTTTTCCGGACCGGGCTTTGGCTCGACGAAATGTTGTCCTTGATCTGATGGTGAAGCATGATTTTATGAAAAAGGATGTCTGTGAGCGTTTAAAAAAATTACCATTAAAACTTAAATACAGCAAAGAAAATCAAGATGAAGGTTTGGCAACGTATTTCAGGGAAAACTTGCGTCTTGAGGTTTCGAAATTGCTGAAAGGCAAAACTAAACCGGATGGTCAGCCTTATGATATCTACCGCGATGGTCTAAGAATATACACCACTATTAGCAGCAGGCTTCAACGATATGCAGAGGATGCAGTAAAAAATCATTTATCAGACCTGCAAAAGAGATTTGAGCAGTCCTGGGGTAAAAAACGCCCTTGGGAAACTGAAGAAAACATCTTGAAATGGATCAAAAAATCGGAAAGATACAAAGTGATGGAGGAGGAAGGGTATTCTGAAACAGAGATCCGGGCAGCATTTAATAAAAAGCTTCCAATGACCATTTTCAACTGGTCAGGGGATAAAGACACCATAATGACTCCGCTCGATTCACTCAAATACTACAATATGATTTTGAATGTAGGAGTATTTGCAATCGACCCGGTTACCGGTTATGTAAAAGTTTGGGTTGGCGGTTCGGATTTTACTCATTTTAAGTACGATCACATCAAATCGAGTAGACAAGCCGGGTCAACTTTTAAGCCATTTGTATATACTGCTGCCCTTGAACAAGGCATAAATCCTTGCACCTGGTTTGCGGACTCAGCCACTACCTACAGCAGTTTTGAAGAATGGCGTCCGGATAATGCTGATGACGAACATCATGGCTATTATTCTCTTCCCGGGGCGTTGGCGTTTTCGAAAAACACGATTTCTGTTCAGGTTATTTTCAAAGCAGGTATCAGCAATGTCATTGATGTAGCCGAGAGAATGGGCATCACATCCCGCATACCGGAAGTGCCATCCATAGCATTGGGTACGGCCGATGTATCGCTGTGGGATATGGTTACAGCATATGGAACTCTGGCAAACAGGGGCAAGAAACCAACACCCCGATATCTGAAAAAGATAACCACAAAAGATGGAGAGGTACTTGTTGATTTTGATATTGAGAAGGAACAGATTCAGGAGGAGGTTGTGGCTCCTGACATTTGCGACATGATGAATAAAATGATGATGGGCGTCGTAAATGAAGGCACTGCCAAAAAACTCAGAACACAATATGGCATTATTGGCGAAGTCGTTGGAAAAACAGGAACAACTCAAGATAACACTGATGGTTGGTTCATTGGGTATAAACCAAAATTGGTTACAGGAGTCTGGGTTGGTGCTGATAACCCGATTGTAAAATTCAGGTATATGGGTCAAGGGCAGGGTTCATCGAGTGCTTTACCAATATGGGGTTTATTTATGCACAAGGTTCAAAATGACAAGGATCATTACAAACTCGCAAGGGATACCTTTCAAAGACCAGCCGCCGAATTTGCCGCTCTCATGAATTGTCCGCTAAAAGTTGCTGAACCACCATCTGATACCACAAAATCAGTTGGGCTAATTGATAAAATTAAAAATGCATTGGGTATGGGTGATAAGGAAGAGGTCCCACCACCGCCCAAACCAGCTGCAATATTGCCAAAGAAGTGATGGTTAAGGATGATTGGATTTTGATCAGCTTGCTAAAAAGCTGAACGGTTGGAGAATCCTACACTGAACATTTGAAATCAACTGAAGTCATGCCTAATTCTCATTAATGTTATGATTACATATTAATTCCAGCAAATCAAGCGAATGTAATCCATCAATAAAACAATCACAATATTGGCATAATTCAAATTATGCTTTTGTAGTAAAACTTCTATTTATTGGTATTTGGCAGATCCGAAAAGTTTATGCAACAAATCATTTAAAATTTCTCATAATTAATAAATCAATCCTAGATTGTGGGTTGAATTATAAAATTTTTCTATCGTTTTCATTTTTTAATTATTTTTTAAACAATTCATTGGAAATGTGGTTACTTTTGTATCTGATTAGAAATAGTCTAAATAACAATAAACAAAATCTATGTCAAACAGAAAATTAATATACCTTGACAATAATTCTACAACCCCATGTGATCCAAGAGTTGTTGAAGCGATGTTGCCATATTTTTATGAGCATCCGGGGAATGCAGCAAGCCGAAATCACCCTTTTGGTTGGGAAGCTGAGGATGCGGTGGATCTGGCAAGGCAGAGAATTGCGGCTTTGTTGAATGTCGACCCAAAAGAAATCATTTTTACTTCGGGTGCTACCGAATCAGATAACCTTGCACTCAAAGGTGTTTTCGAAATGTACAAATCGAAAGGCAATCACATCATAACCGCCACTACTGAACACAAAGCTGTGCTTGATTCTTGTAAAAAAATAGAATCTATGGGTGGAGAGGTGACATACCTAGAAGTCCAACCAGATGGCAGAATTGATCTTGAAAAACTGGAAGCAGCAATCAAGCCAAGCACAATATTGGTCAGCATCATGTGGGCAAATAATGAAACCGGTGTTATCCAGGACATGAAGGCGATTGGTGATATTTGTGCTAAACATGGTGTTCTGTTCATGAGTGATGCAACACAAGCTGTTGGCAAAATTCCTGTGCACCCAAAAGAAGTTGGTGTACATTTATTGGCTTTTACCGGTCATAAAATGTACGGTCCAAAAGGTGTAGGTGCGTTATTTGTTAACAGAAAAAATCCAAGGGTAAAGGTTACTGCACAAATGGATGGTGGAGGCCATGAGAGAGGTATGAGATCAGGAACGCTAAATGTACCCGGAATAGTAGGCATGGGAAAGGCAGCTGAAATTGCCATGAATGAAATGGAGTCAGATACTCAACGCATCAGCAAACTCAGAGATAAACTGGAACGTGAACTTACAACACGACTGGAGGAATCATACATCAATGGTGATGTAGCACACAGAATGCCACATGTAACCAATATTTCATTCAAACATGTTGAAGGAGAAGGTTTGATGATGACTTTCAATCAAGAAATTGGTGTGTCTTCAGGATCTGCATGTACTTCTGCCAGTCTTGAACCATCTTATGTTTTGGTAGCACTGGGTTTAGGTGATGATTTGGCGCATTCTTCTATTCGTTTTAGTTTAGGTAGATTCACAACCGAAGAAGAAATTGATTACGCAATTGATGCTTTGGTTAAAGGTGTTAACCACATGAGAGACTTAAGTCCAATTTGGGAGATGTATAAGGAAGGAATAGATTTGAGTAAAATCGTCTGGTCAGAGCATTAAATTTTAATAATTTATTTTAAAAATATACAAAAATGGCTTATTCAGAAAAAGTTTTGGATCATTTCAAGAATCCAAAAAATGTTGGAACCCTTGATAAATCTAAGAAGAACGTTGGAACAGGTTTGGTTGGTGCTCCGGAGTGTGGTGATGTAATGAGACTGCAAATAGAGGTTGATGAAGAATCTGGTATGATTAAAGATGCCAAGTTCAAAACATTTGGTTGTGGTTCTGCCATTGCCAGCTCAAGCCTTGCTACTGAATGGTTGATTGGAAAATCACTTGAAGAAGCAGGCAATATTGATAATATGGACATCGTAGAAGAACTGGCATTGCCTCCGGTTAAAATACATTGCTCTGTGTTGGCAGAAGACGCAATCAAGAGTGCAATATCAGATTACAAAGAAAAAAACGGTATAACGGCTTAACATGAAAGGTTCAGTTTTATTCGTGGCAGACAGTGCAAAAGAAAAAATTAACCAGATCAGGAACTCCGGGCATATATCTGATGACTATTTTATAAGAGTAAGCGTCATATCAGGTGGTTGTTCAGGTTTATCCTATAAGATGGATTTTGACAATGAAACCCAGCCAAATGATCAGGTTTTTGAAGACAATGGAGTGAAAATTGTGTCTGACTTGAAATCTTTTCTTTACTTATTCAATTCTACCTTAGATTTTTCAGGAGGGTTGGACGGCAAAGGATTTTACTTCCGCAACCCCAATGCATCGCGTGAATGTGGATGTGGGGAGAGTTTTGCAGTTTAAATTAGCAAGAAATAAGTGTTTGTAATACATTGAGACCGGTGGTTATCTGCCGGTCTTTTTATTTGTAAAATCAGATTGTTTTAATGGTTTTAATAAATATTCAAGACCGTTTAACTTAATCTCATAAAGTAATGCCAGCAATTCGCCCAACTTACCCGGTGGAAAGCCTTTTGATTTAAACCAAACTATGTAAGGTTCCGGCAAGTCGCATAAAAATCTACCTTTGTATTTACCATAGGGCATTTTCATATTGGCCAGATCCATTAGTTGATTTTTTTTGCCTGGGTCAGCATCTGGTGATTTCATTAGGGTAAAGATAGAATAATATTAACTTCAATTTTCAATGCACTGAATTTGTACTTTAATAAAGTACAAGTAATCTAACAACAGTAAAAAACTTTAAAATTTAGTATTATGATTATTACACACAAAGAGCTTTTTAAGATAAAACTACTAAAAATATCAACCAATTCTACTCCTTCACAACCTTCTCAGTTTGCAACACCTTTCCATGGACCACATAACTCACATAATACAACCCAGGCAGTTGGTCATACATTGAGAACAATGCAGTAGAATCACCTTTTGATAACTTCGTCTTGCTTATTACCTTGCCTGATGCATCGGTAAGCACAACTTCTGAGTTTGGCCGATAAATATGATTGTAAAACTCGAGTTTAAGTTCATTAACCACAGGATTGGGATAAGCTTTAAAAAACACTTCTTTTGTGATTGGTTGACCATTTATCTCCTCCGTGCGGGTATAAAGGATGCTATCTGTACAGCCGGGTGTCAGGCAACCCATAGAATCGAGATGTAAGACCCATGATAATGAGGGAGGGTTGATTTGTTTTTGATCGAGTTCACCTGCAGCTATGATGTCACCATTATCTAATGTTGTAACATCATACAAATAACAATTTGCCTTGCCATATTGATCATCGGTATAATTGCGACTCCATTTTAGTTTGCCGTC
>JAEUUM010000043.1 GCA_016787375.1 Saprospiraceae bacterium | reverse complement strand
AATTGGTTAAGGGTATCATTTGAAATATTTCACAAAAATAATGGTTCAATTAAGGATTATCCGAACTGGATGAATAACCACTTCTACCATTCAGCTTCAATGCACTTGCTAAATCCTTTTCACCCTTACGATTTAGGTGTAGCTCCATTTTATTTTTTTTTACCTTGGTTTGAAGAAATGAAACCAATTTTTGTCGATTTTATTCTTAGGTGCAATTGTTTTAATGATCCGATCACTTCAGATAGTGACAGTTGCAAATTTGTACTCAAAAACTTTGAATACTACAAAAAAATAACAGATCCAAGATTGAAAGAGTATTTGATAAAACAAAGTGATCATTGGATTAAGAATAAAGAAAAATTATTATTTGAATATGCGGTTCAAAATTATGATGAGATTTTTTCAAATAACCTCATTGATAAATGGATTATGCTGCCTTTGGTAAAAAATGAGAAACCAAATTATATTAATTTTACTGAGTATTGGATTAATTATTTAACCAAAAGAGATACCCGCAATTTTCCATTGGTTTTGAATAAGTTATTGGTATTATCAGAGAGAGACCCTGAGAAGGCACTAGCATTGTCAAAATTGTTGCCATATGACTTGATGAATGAGTATTCAAAAAATTATATTCTTATGCTGCAAAAAATGAGAGAAGAAAGGAAGCTTGCCCCAATACAGTATTATAATAAAAATCCAAATAAAGATGGAAACTAAGCCAGTACCAAGATATCAAGCCATGGCACATCGTTTATATTTCAGATTTTTGGTTTTGATTTCAACAATTTTTATTCTTTTGAATACTGCATCTGCCCAGACCGGTCCGGGCAATCAGTCATTTGTGAGCTTTACGGCATCGCCTGAATGTGCGGACAGTAAAAACGGCAAGATCAGGATCATGATAGAGGATGATATTCCGCCACCGTGGAGCTTGCCTTTTGATTATCGGTATGAAAATCTGGATAATGGTCATATTGGAAGCGGAGTATGCACCGGCAACATTACTGAAATACTTAACCTCGAGAAAGGCAATTATAAAATATGGGTGGAACTTGATGTAAGTTGCAGTGCAGTGGGGTTTGCGCAAGTGACTGAGGTGCCTAATACACTGGATCTAATACTCAACGTACCCAATACCAATATGTGCAATAAGGGCAAGATTGTTGCAGATCTTCAAGGGGGTACGACGGTGTACAGTTATCTATGGTCGAATGGCAGTACACAACCATTGATTGATGATTTGGCACCCGGTGAGTACTGTGTGACAGCCACCGATTCTAAAGGCTGTATCGCGGAAGGGTGCGAATTGATCAAAAGTCATGCTTTTACGGTCGATATTAGTGATTTTAAGAATGTATCAGAGTGTATAACCAATTACAGTTCATCAGATGGGGAAATTAACATCGAAATTACCGGCCCGGTTGGAGAAAATTACACTTATAAATGGTCAGGGCCGAATGGTTTTGCTGCCACTCAAAAAAATATAAATGCTCTTAAACCGGGTGAATATAAATTGACAGTCAGCAACACATTTGGTTGTTCTGTCATTTTGACAAAGAAGTTGTGCTGTTGTGAGACAGATCCTGACAATCAGGGCTCTGATCCAAATGCCTGTTTCACCAACTCAGGTTCATCTGCAATGAAGCTTGATGCCATCATTCAGCACCCAACATCTTCTTATGCCAGTGACGGAAGTATCTACCCGAGTATTACCGGTACAGGAGCAAAAGGTTCACTAAGTTACACATGGTCAGGACCGTCAGGGTTTACTTCCTTCAAAAAAGATATTGTTGAATTGTCAGAAGGCAACTATTGCTTAACAGTAACAGATGGTTGCGCAAGTGTCTCAAAATGTTTTGAGATATACCCTTGCAAAATTGAGTTTGAGCAGAGAGATGCATGTGCTGGCTATGAAGACGGTAAGGTTATAGTAAAGTTGTACAATCCGAATTTGTTCAATTATCAAATTAGCAACAATGGTATAAATTTGCCTTCCTCTCTACCCCTGAAATATTTTGAATACCAAATTGGGAACCTTGAGGCAAAAAGTATCAACAATATTGTGGTGTTAATGGGGGAGTGTGCGCAGAATGAATTTTTTGAAATAAAAGAAGGATCTACAATGTTAAAGTTGACTTCAAATTACGGTGTGGATCTTGTTTGTAATTATGATGAATACTGTAATGAAAATCTAATAAAAGAGAAATCTGTTGTACACAAACCATTTTTTAATTATCAAGAATCTCAAGGGAATACAGACAAAGGTTTAATATTGATTGGTGGGGGCTGTGATGTAAATGGGTACTGTGATTTATATGACAAGAGCACGAAGCTTGTTACTTATCATTATGACCTAAAGACCATAAAAGCAGCCCAGTATATCAATTTAGCAACAGTTGCACAGGGCTCTGGTTTATTTAATAAATGGGTACTCCAAAATAATATAGATTATATTGCAGGGAAAGAAGATCTATGTGGTAAAGTCAGATATTGTCCGGGAAATCTTGAAACCGTAGGGTTTTTCGGATCAGTTGCAGGAGACTGTGGTGGCGAAATACAGACCAATCAATTTCCAAACTGCTACAAATTAGACTGTTGTTGGGTGGATGGAGATAATTATGATTATTGTGACTGCGATTTAGTACCTGAGTATTTAAAAGAATATTGTTATAGTCAAGATAACAACAATACTGGAAATGGCGGCACCACCATAAACTGCAAACCCAAAAAATATAAAGTATATGATTTAATATACAATTATTACTACTGGAAAAGTATTCCCGGATTTCTTGGCTCAAGTTTGGATGCATTTTTACTTGATGTGTTGGCTTCGCCTTCGAAGTTAAAAAAATCAATATGTGCCGAAGTTACATTTTGCTCAACCGATTTTAAAAAGTTAAAAGATGATTTAGATTATGTTAATTGCAATCCTGTTGAATATGTTAAATACTGGGTAACTGATCCAAGATATTTTGAATTAAGTCCAGTGTATGACTTTCATGAAACATGCTACTTTGAGTATGATGAAAATGGAAGG
>JAEUUM010000013.1 GCA_016787375.1 Saprospiraceae bacterium | reverse complement strand
GGCTGCACCATAAATCTTTTTACAAATTGTTTCAATTTTTTCGGTAATGGGTTGATCCCATGAATAGAGAGGTGAAAATTTGTGGTCTGTTGCGTCTGCAGCACTTGCGACTGCATGTGCCAGAGCTTCAGCACCTTTGCCTCCATCGGCCCAAACATTTGCAATAACGGCCTGTACACCCATTGACGTGCATTTTTCTTGTATCAATGCGAGCTCTTCAGGGCTATCAGTTGTAAATTGATTAATGGCAACAATTGCAGGTATGTTATATAATTTTGAGTTTTCAAGATGTTTTTCAAGGTTACACAAACCTTTTTTGAGTGTTTCCGCATCAGGTGTGGTTAAATTCTTTAAGTCTCCACCTCCATGATATTTTAAAGCCCTTACAGTGGCAACTATTACAATAGCACTTGGGCTCAATCCTGATGATTGACATTTTATGTTCAAGAATTTTTCCGCACCCAAGTCAAAGCCAAATCCTGCTTCAGTTACCACATAATCTGACATTGAAAGCCCCATCCTTGTTGCAATTACGGAGTTTGTGCCCTGAGCAATATTAGCAAATGGCCCTCCATGGATAATTGCAGGATTGCCTTCTATGGTTTGCACCAAATTAGGTTTTATAGCATCTTTTAACAAAGCTGCCATGGCTCCTTGTGCGTTCAAATCTCTCGCAAATATTGGCTTTTTATCAAAAGTAAAACCAACAAAAATATTTCCAAGTCTTCTTTTAAGATCCTGTAAATCATTTGACAAGCAAAATATTGCCATTATTTCTGAAGCAGCTGTTATGTCAAATCCAGCTTCTCTGGGAACGCCCGCTGATGTGCCACCAAGTCCAATTACTATTTTTCTTAGAGAGCGGTCATTCATATCCATAACCCTTTTCCAGGCTATTGTTCTTGGGTCAATTCGAAGGTTGTTTGTTTTGTTTTGAATGTTGTTATCGATGAGGGCAGAAAGTAAATTGTGTGCCTTTTCAATTGCAGCAAAGTCTCCTGTAAAATGCAGGTTGATGTCTTCCATGGGAAGGACTTGAGAATAACCACCACCTGTTGCCCCACCTTTGATACCAAATACCGGACCCAAGGAAGGCTCCCTCAGGACAACAGTTGTCTTTTTCCCAATTCTGTTCATTCCTTGAGTGAGACCAATTGACATGGTCGTTTTTCCTTCACCTGCCGGAGTAGGGGAGATGGCAGATACAAGTATTAATTTGTTTTGTTTTACTTTCTCAAGATCTATTAGTGAGAGGGGAAGTTTTGCTTTATATTTCCCAAATAATTCAAGGTCAGATTCACGTAGGTTTAGTTTTTCAGCTATCTGAACAATTGGTTTCAATTGGATTTTTTGCGCGATTTCAATATCTGTCATGATGTTTTATGTATTGGTTAGAAATGCCACGCAATGATATGAAAATTTGTTGG
Source organism: Saprospiraceae bacterium (assembly GCA_016787375.1). GTDB lineage: Bacteria > Bacteroidota > Bacteroidia > Chitinophagales > Saprospiraceae > JAEUUM01. The sequence goes on along the minus strand of JAEUUM010000013.1, from coordinate 690 downwards.
ATTTAGATAAGGGTTTATCAAAAATCTATATTGTTCTACAAACGAAAAAGTAATAAATTAATTCTAGTTTCTTATTTCTCCAAAGAGGAAACAAACCAATCGCATGCTCTTGGTTTCAAATTTAAAAAAGCCGATGCTTGACTGACAAACATCGGCTTTCATTTTTGGTATTTGCCTTTAAATTATTTTTTCTTAATAAAAGACTTAAACCCTTTATCTTTTAGTTCATTTGCAATACTAACAGCCTTTTCAGCTTCTTTAACTTTAGCTACTACGATGTAATGATTGGTAGAATTATCAGCAGGTTCAATTACGGCATTATCAAAACCATTTGCTTTGATACTTGATAATCTTTTCTCTGCGTTTTTGATATCTGCGAAGGTCCCACCAATAATCCAAAGAATATTGGCTCCTTTAAAGTCTTCAGGAGTCAAAGTAATGGTTGGAGTTGTCATTGAAGTACCAGAAGGAGCAGAATCTACTGATTCCGGCGTGTTATTCATGTATTGGACGTTTAGCCCATTTCTTAATTTGGTTATTCTAAATTCGGTACGTCGGTTTAATTGATGTTCGTATTCAGTGCAAGTTACACCATCAGTGCAACCATTTTTTAATTTTCCTTCTCCATAACCAACACCTTTTAAACGATTCCTTTTTATCCCGGTATCGGTCAAGTATTTTATTGCATTT
>JAEUUM010000008.1 GCA_016787375.1 Saprospiraceae bacterium | reverse complement strand
GATCTTGGGGCTCCCGGAGTTCAAATTTATACAACTTCAGCAAATTCATACACCACCACAACCGGGACTTCCTTTTCATCACCATTGGCTGCAGGGATTATTGCTCTGATGTATTCTGCACCATGTGCTAATATTGCAACTTTGAGTAAATCAAATCCCGCCCAGGCTGCACTATTAATGAAAAAATATCTATTGGACGGTGTTGATAAATTAGCAAACATGTCTGATAAGTATCTGACAGGTGGAAGAGCAAATGCATTCAACAGTTTAAATTTAATAATGGAGCAATGTGGTGCATGCCAACCACCAGCAGATTTGAATGTTGTTGTCACATCAGATTCTACAGCAAAAATTTCTTGGACATTACCAGACTCTGTAAAAATGGTTAAAATACAATACAAAGCACCTGGAGAAAACTGGACAACTATTGATAGTCTGAATAGCTTTGTACTTAACCTCGCTGATTTGTCACCTTGTACTACATACGAATTGCAAATCGCATCTTATTGTAAAGATTCTATTAGTGATTATACCAACATTATCACGTTTAAAACCCTTGGATGTTGTGAACCACCAACCAATTTAACTGTCAGTTCGATTACTCCTGGCTCGGCTATTGTAACCTGGGATCCATTATTCGGCGCGACAAGCTACACCATACATTACAAAAAATTTGATGAATTAAGTTATACAGAGGTTTTAAATGGGTCAACTCCCTTTAAACTTACGGATTTAGAGGCTTGTACCAACTATGATGTATTTATAACAGTAATTTGCAAAAGTAGTCAAACAGTTTCAACCGACACGTTAAATTTTAAAACAAATGGATGTGGTGCATGCGAAGAACTTCCTTATTGTGATGCATACGGATCTGAATTTCAGGAAGAATGGATAAGTAATGTAACTATTGACGGAGTAGGAAATGACTCAAACAATGATGGCTATGCTTTTTACACATCACCATCATTTGCATTGAACAAACAAAACCCAATAAACATCAGCATTACTCCTTCCTTTAGTGGCCCGGCATTTGATGAGTATTTTAGAGCATGGATTGATTACAATCAGGATGGCGACTTTGAAGATGATGGAGAATTGGTGTTTGACCCCGGAGCTAACAACACAACTGTGATGGGAACTTTCAGTGTGCCTTCTGATGCGGTTTCTGGCTACACCAGAATGAGAATAGGTATGAGTTTTGCCGGATTTGGTGGTGATGCACCTGAACCTTGTGGTGAAATTGTGTTTGGAGAATTTGAAGATTATTGTGTAAGTATTCCTTCAACACCACAAGTTTGCGACATACCTGTTAATCTTGATACATTGGCTGTCGAAGATGTATCGGCAAAATTAACATGGCAACACCCAACCACCGGTGCAACCAGTTATACTTTAGAATACAAACCGGTAACTTCATCTATCTGGCAGACTGTTTCCAATATACTAAGTCCGCCATTAGCACTAACAGGTTTATCAAGTTCTACTCTGTATGAATGGAAAGTTAAAAGCATCTGTGTAGCTGATAGCTCTGAATATTCTTCAGATGCTATGTTCATGACTTTGAATAAAGTAGCTACCAGTAATCTACAAGTAGACAGCAAATTTGTGGCCTATCCAAACCCTGCTAGCAATCAGTTAAATATTCTAATAAAAGATTTGAATATGAGCCAGGTCACAGCACATATTCAAACAATAAACGGAGTAAATTTAATCAATAAAAATATTGACAAATCTGAATTTACAAGTTTCAGTTTCGGCATTTCCTCTTTGCCGAAAGGAATGTATTTTATCATCATTCAATCTGATGGAGAAAAGTTTGTACAAAAACTGATTAAGCAGTAATTCGAATTATCACATAAAATGCAGTACTTTCTGAATGTGAAAGTGCTGCATTTTTTATTTCTAACGAATAGTGATGCAAGTAATGTCACTTCATCAACTCCGTATATTTAACAATCTGATAACCACTTGATTTATCCAGGTTGAAATAGGTTTTATTGAGCTTATCGATTTGTATGTCTTCAAAACATGACAGAAAAATATCATTCCCTTTCCCTCCCCTTTCAGTTTGATCAATTAAAAAAGTCCTTGATGATGAAGGGGACCGAGCCGAGGACAAAATCAAAGATTCAACCGGTAGACCCCACGGAAGTATGATGGATTCCTTAATTGAGTTATCAACATCTGTTATAATTAATTTTTGAAAATTTTTTTTCTCCATTTGTTTAATAACAGTGTTGGTCCATTCAAGTCTTTGCTGAAATATCGTTATTGAACCAGAAATAGACGCAAGCCAGCTGACTAATATTATAAATGGAAAAAGTAATATTTTCCAATCAGGCAACTTTAGCCTCAAGTTGTACACAAGTGGTGTTATCCAAAAAATGGCAATTGGCATCCACTGACTCTCAATGTAGAATTTTTTAAATTCCGCAAATGTCATAGCAATAAATACAAGATAAACCATCGTAAACATCAGTATAAAACCAAGAAGCCAATACTTTTTGTACTTAAGAAGTGAAAAAATACAGAGAAACAAAACAACCAAAGCACCCAAATGATTGTGGATTAATTCACTTATAAAGTTGATCATAGCAGGCCTGTTGAATACATTTAACCAATCTACATATGTACAGGATGCCAAGTGCTTAAACTTACCTCCGTCATACCAATTATTGCTGCTGACAATGAAT
>JAEUUM010000538.1 GCA_016787375.1 Saprospiraceae bacterium | reverse complement strand
GAACGTAAAAAACGATTCAGCCTACATATATGTTTTACCTGACAGTACAAAAATATCCATTGACAATCAAACCGGAGACCAATATGATATTCTTTGCTTACCGATAAAAGTCAGCAATTTTCAAGACATTGCTTATATTAAAACGGTATTTTTAACTGACAACAAAATGCTGCAGCCTATTGAGGTCAATAACAAGTTGATCCCTTCGGTTCCAGCCCCTTTATTTTCCGTTTTAGCAGATAAAATTATTGTTGAATGGGGCAGTACCAATAATAAATATGCATTAAATCTAGTAGAAGGAAGTGAAATTTTTGAAGTTTGTTATCAGTTGGTTGGAGCAGAAGGAACAAAAACAGAAGTAATTTTAGACACTTCTTCCAATTACCTTCTGGGTGAAATAAAGAGCAAGGCTTTTCCATTTCAACCAAGCAAAGGGATTATATCAATTGGTTCAAATAATTTGATAATAAACTCAAGTGTTTCCCATAACCAATGTAAGTCGGATTCAAATGGAGAGATAATACTCAACTGTTCAGGAGGCGAAAATCCCTTTCATTTTGTGTGGTCAAATGGTTCACAATCTCAAAATTTATCGAACCTTAAAAATGGTCTGTATGATGTTACAATATCTGATTCAGGGTCACCGGTCATTCAGAAGATTCTAAGTTTTGAAATTAAGTACTTAAATGAAGAACCGGTTTTTTCAAAAATTTTAGATCAAAATATTGATTGTCCGGGGCAAACAGTAATAATTAGTGCAGACAATACTGAACTATTTTATACATGGCATAGCTTGGGATTTTTAAAGAATGGTACATCCAGTATCGAGTTAAGTCAAGCTGGAGTATATTATGTTGAAGGTACAGATCTTACTACATCATGCTCAAAAAAGGATACTTTTTATGTTGAGCCTGCACCATATTTAGAGCCCGCCTTTGTGACTGAATCTTTTTTGTCTGTCTGTGATTTTGCTCTTTTGTCAGCCAGTCAATCAGCAGGTATCAGCGGAAAATGGATTGGTCAAACAGGAACCATCCTGTATCCATCAGAATCTGAGACTCAGGTTAATGACCTCAAAGAAGGATTGCAATCATTTATTTGGACGGTATCCACCAGCAGCTGTGAAAACTACAGTAGCGATACAGTCTGGGTATTTAAGCGGACGCTTATAAAGGCGAATGACGATGTAGTATCAAAAGTTGAAAAAAATTACAATGTATTGGCGAATGATGCACTGAATCCAGGTTTGGTCGTATTTCAAGTTATTGATAAAATTCCACAAGGTATTTCAATTGATTCTTTTGGTAATTTGAAATTATCATCAGGTTTTCAGAATTGGAAACTCTCAATCAGATACAAAATTTGTGACCCGATGTGCAGTGATTTTTGTTCTGAAGGCTTAATAAGCTTCGAGGAAACAGATGATTCAACTGCTACAGATCCAGAAATTTCCAAACATTTACAGCCGAATGCGATCAGTCCAAATGAAGATGGAATCAATGATTATTTGGTATTTGATGACTTAGAGCTGCAACAATATCCTGCACCTCATTTAATGGTATTTGACAGATTAGGTAATATCATATTTGAGGATAAGGATTATAAAAACAACTGGAATGGGAGAACACAAAGCGGGAGGGAGTTACCAGTTGATACATATTATTATGTTTTGTACCTGGATCTTTATTCCGGAAAATATTTGAAAGGTCCAATTACCATCCTTAAATAACCACGACAAACAGAATCCCATGACCAAAAAGTTCTATTTCACATTCATTTTCATTTGTATGATATTGTCACAATCACTTTTTGTGATTGGTCAGAGTTGTGTTCTTTTTTGCAAAGAATCCTTATTCGCACCGCTTGATTTAAATTGTAACACTTCAATCAAAATTAATCAACTTTTGTTTGATTCAACATCTTGTCTCGATTTGCTAAATCTTGATATTTTTGATCAGTTTGGAGATAATGTCGATAACCAATTCGATAAAACCCACATTGGTAAGAAATTTACGGCAAAGCTTTCAATTACACAAAATCCTGCCACATACTGCACTGTGGTTTTTAAAATTGTTGATACATCAGGTCCAGTTTTGCAATGCAAGGATTTGTACACAGATTGTAAATCGTTCAGCCAGGTAACAGATAATGTTTTGCCGTTGCCAACAATCACTGATAATTGCTCTCAAGTTGCAGGTTTGGAGCATTTTGACCAACATTATGAATTGGGATGCACTAATATTGGTTTTGCTGGGGCACTTTCTCCTGATAAATGGTTGTTCAACTCGAGTTGTTTTGATGATGCACAGTTTAACGTATCACCAAATAAAGATTCACTATCAATGGTGGCTGGTTTAACAAACAACATTTGTCAATCTGTGCTCTCGATGTTTTTACCTGTGGATGGAAAGATAACATTTGGATGGAGTATAGATTCTTTAACTTTAACTGCATCAGATAGCTTTGGAATATTGGTAGATGGCTATTTTATAAGACTTAATAAACCTAGCATCCATCAAGGGTTTTTTAATTCAAAAAATTTGAAAAAAGGATCTCAAATATCATTTGTGATATTTTCAGATGGTATAGGAAATGAGGTAAAATCCCATGTTTTTGATTTTCAAATAGAAAGCAATGTCAAATCATTTATTGAACGAACATGGAAAGCAAAAGACGTTTTTGAAAATGAAAGTAGTTGTGTTCAACATATTTATGTCCTCAAAAATTATCTTTCTGAAGTACAATTTCCACCAGATTTCACTGATAGTTTAAAGACTCAGAATAACTGCGGTGTTGTTTACAACCCTGAAATAACAGGCTGGCCTTTTATAAAAACTGGCAAATACACCACCTTCGCAGGAATCACACAACTCAAATCAGGGCAAAATGAATGTCTGGAGGCTAAGTATACAGATGTTATTATGAAAATTTGTGAAGGAAGTTCAGAAATCAATAGAATTTGGACTGTATTTGAACACTGCTCAGGGGATTCGATCATATATAAGCAGTTGATAAAAGTGCTTGATGTCGCACCACCTGACATTACTGGTAAAAAATATTTAACATTTACAGTTGATGATTATGATTGTTTTGCTGATGTGACTTTGCCGGATTTTGATGCAGTTGATAAATGCTCTCCAATAAATATGGTAAAAGATGTATCAACAAATTTTGGCTCTAATGGAAATGGTCCTTATTTTAACATTCCAATAGGTAAGTATCAGGTGGTATATTCTGCAACTGATGGCTGCGGGAATAAAAGTTCAAAAATATCTGAGTTGGAGGTCATAGATAAAACTGCCCCTGTTTCAATTTGTAAACAAAATTTATCCTTTTCATTGGACCAAAGCGGACAATCTCTTGTATCAGCAAATCAGATTGATGGTGGTAGTTTTGACAACTGTTGTCTCGAATTCCTAAAGATTAAAAGAAAGAATGATCCTGTTTCTGCTTTTTCTTATTCGATAAATTTGACTTGCGAGGATATAATTTACCCTATGCTTACCCTGATTTCACAAGATTGCTACGGAAATACCTCCTTCTGCAACTCGGTTATTCAAGTATTTGACAATCAAGCACCAAATGTTAAATGTCCGAAAGATGTTACCATAAATTGTCTGACTGATATATCAAATCTTGGCCTATTTGGTAACCCTGTGGTTTTGGATAATTGCAAGACGAATACCATGTATAGCTTTACATCAGACCTGAATACATGTAATGAAGGCAAAATTGTCAGAACATGGATTGTAAGTGATTTTGAGAATAACAAAGCAATTTGTAACCAAAATATTCAAATAATTAATGAACATACCTGGAACCAGAATAATGATAAAATTAAATGGCCGGCGGATTACACAACCGAAGAATGTAAAATGTTGTCCGACGTAAAACCTGCCAATTTACCATTTGGTTTTGGTCAGCCTACAATTGTCGAAAATTCAAAGTGCACCAAAATTGATGTGAAGTATGAAGACAATTTTTACGGAATCAACGGAACTTCGTGTATACAATTACAACGAAAATGGACCATCATTGAAAAATGTTCTTTTGAAGCGTCTAAAGGCTCTAGTGGGAAATGGGAGCATTCGCAGTTTATCAAAATTGTTGATAAAGAAGTGCCAGTATTGACTGTGCCTTCAGATGTGACATTACAGATTTTTGACAATTCATGTTCTAAATTTGTTTC
>JAEUUM010000304.1 GCA_016787375.1 Saprospiraceae bacterium | reverse complement strand
TCTTTGTTTGCCATATCTATTTTACGTTAATTTTATTAAAGGATTACCAAAATATCGTCTTCTCTCATGATCAAATAATCTTTACCTTCGTAGTTAAGCTCTTGACCTGCATATTTACCATAAAGCACCGTATCACCTACTTGAACGGTCATTAGGTTTCCGTCTTTTCCCGGACCAACAGCAATTACTTCTCCTCTTTGTGGCTTTTCTTTAGCTGTATCCGGAATAATGATTCCTCCTTTTGTCTTTTCTTCAGCTGCAGCCGGTCTTACTACAACTCTGTCATTAACTGGTTTCATAAATAACTCTATTTTAGTTTATTGATTAAATGAATTTAAAATATCAATCGTGATACTATCTCTTATCAGTAAGTGTGCCACTTCAAATTATCTGTCATTATTGCAGTTGAACATGCAAATTCTGTCATGATTTTTTGAATTGTTATGTATAAGCATGTAAAATTGACAGATTGTTATTTGAAATTTTATTCCACTAATATTGTTTTGGTTTGGATTTGATTAGTTTTTGTCTAAACAAAAAACCCGGTACAAAATGCACCGGGTTTTTTGTTATATATCGAATGTTTTATGATCTGTTTTTTTCTGAATTTTCCATTCCTCCGTTATTGTCCATTGATTTTATTTTTTTCTTTCCTTTAGTTTTTGAAGCAAGTTTTATTGCTTCATAAACATTTACATTTCCTCCAGTAACACTTAAATCACTGAATGGAACCAATTCTCCTTTTGTACCAGGTTTTTTAACTTTACCATTATTCTTTGTACAAGAATCCATAATCACTTTTTTAACTTGCTCAGCTGTGAGCTGAGGGTAGTATGATCTGATCACAGCAGCAACTCCTGCAACCATTGGTGAAGCCATACTGGTTCCCTGTGCATTTCCATAAGTGTTTTCTGGAGTCGTAGAATAAATTTGAACACCCGGAGCAAATACATCCACATTCTTTTTTCCATAATTAGAGAATCCTGCAACAGCGTTTTCTCCAGTTTTAAATGATGCAGCTCCTACTTCTAACCAATTAGGTGCATATTTTTTAGAAAATAATCCTGCATGTTCAAATTTGTCATTTGGGAAATTATTGGTGTTATCATTGTTTTTACCATCATTCCCAGCAGCATGTACCAATAATACGTCTTTGGACATTGCGTATTTCACTGCTTCGTCAACAGCTTTTTTGTCCCATTTGTATGCCTTTCCGAAGCTCATGTTTATCACTTGTGCTCCATTGTCTACAGCATATCTTATCGAATTGGCAACATCTTTGTCATGCTCATCACCATCCGGAACACATCTTACGCCCATGATTTTTACATTGTTGGCAATTCCTTCAATACCTTTGTTATTTGATCTGTCACCTGCAATTATACCTGCTACGTGGGTTCCATGAAAAGAATTAGGCCCTTTGATATCAGGGTTTCCGTAGTACCTTTCATTAGAGTTGGCATATTTGTCACCTACTATAGATCTTGGATTGAAATCAAGGTTGTACTGATACTCAGCTTGTCCTTTAAAGTGATCAACTGCTCCTTGTAAGTCTTGTGATGAGAAACCATTTTTAAGGGCGTTAGTCATCAATCCTACTGCTTCTTTTAGTTCAGGAGAATCTGTGTTTTTGATTAATTCCAGTTGTTCAAGTGTAATCTCTTCTTTACCGAAGTATGCTTTTAATTTTTTTTCAGCATTGATCAACTTGTTTTGCATTTCTGAATACAATTTCAAGCTGTTGTCTGCATTTTGCTTTTGTGTTTCAACATCTTTTTTCATTTTCAGATACTCTTCATATTCTTCTTTATCTTTTCCTTTGAGTTTTGAGACATCTGTATTTGAAAATTTATTTTTCTTAGCTCTTACGATTCTTGTTATCTCAAGATTATCTTCATTGACATTCTTGCCATCTCTGCCCCCAAGAAAATTCCAACCATAAACATCATCGATGTAACCATTTCGGTCATCATCAATGTTATTACCTGGAATTTCTTTTGGGTTTTTCCACATCACATCTTTTAAGTCTTCATGCATATAATCTACACCACCATCTATAACGGCAACAATGACAGGTACGCCTTTTTTATCTTGAAGTAATGTTTTGTATAATTTTTCAGTGCTCATACCCGGATAATTGTCAGTAGCCTGATCCAAATTGAACCAATTCTTTGGAAGTTCTTTATCTTGGCTAAAACCAAGCTGCATTGAGAACAATGACAACAAGCAGAATAAAATTTTTTTCATCATGGATTTTATTTAATTTTTTTATTTAGAACGCAAATTTATACAATATTGTACTAAATCGCCTCTAAACTAGTCGAAGAAAATTACCAATTGGTCTATCTCAAAGAATTATTGACTCTTGACTTACCTTTTCAGAGTAACATCGCCTTT
>JAEUUM010000479.1 GCA_016787375.1 Saprospiraceae bacterium | reverse complement strand
CCCCATTTTTACTTTATGAATGTATTGAATTATTTTTTGCTAAATATTGTAATTTTGGAAATTAACTCTTAATAGCTATTTTTTCCAATAGCTGATGAATTTGCTCTCTGGTATGCCTGTAATACATTCCCCTGAAATGGTGCATTCGCCGCAAATTATGCATACTACCTCACACTTGTCATTGATGATGTCTTCGGTTCCATCGTGTGCGCTGGCATCCGTTCTTAGCCAAAAAAGGTATCCCTCATCTTTGGGTATGGCTATAATTTCTTTTGCTTCTACATTGTTTTTCTTAAAGTCTTCGAAGCTTGATTCAAGACAAGGAGTAAGCTTAATGCCACATGTGCATAAACGCTCTTTGCCACAGCCGACAAAAAGAAAAAGAAATAATAACATGCCTGTTGTTAAGGAAGTTTTCATTTTTTTTGGTTGTATATATTTGAAAGACGCATAAAATTAGCTTTTATTTTATCAACCCCAAATTAATTTATGGTATTTAAGCCCCGGTTAAATTAGTCAGCCTTTGGTTCATGTCATGAATGTCAAGTGAAGCTTTTTTAAAAGGGAATGACGAAATATACTGCATTACGGCCTCTTTATCCTTTTCAGCTTTTGATTCAAAAATATGCAGGTATTGCAGGGCTTGTTCTATGTTTTGAAGACAGGTTATCAGCGTCTCATCAGGCATTCCATGTCCGGGGATGATGATCTTAGGGTGTTCGTATTCGATTAATTCCTTGAATAAAAGCAAGCTGTTACGATATTCAATGCTGTTGGTTCCTATCCATGGTATTTCAGCAGTGCTGAGGTAATCACCGGCTATCAAAGTTTTATAGCCTGTTAAGTATGCTGCGAAACCATCTGCGGTATGACCTGGAACCGAATAAAAATGTACGAGGATTTCATCAATTTTTAGGCTGCAATTACTGTTCAGCACAAAATCGATATTTTCCGGCAATCGGGGAGGGTAATCTCTTGTTATGTAGTGTTCTGAATCCCAATTATGCCAATCAAACAGACATTTTTTTTGAATTTCAGGAAAATTTGAAATATCCGGAGCAATTATAAAGGCATCTTTGAAGGATTCCCAACCCCAAACATGATCAAAATCAAAATGGGTTATGAACAAATACTTTTTATGATTTGGGAAATATTCATCAACAAAAGATTTAATAGCCTTAATTTCATCCGGAAACCAGCTAGGGTCACAGATTAAAACTGATTCACCTAAATCTATGACAGTAGAGTTGGTCTGAAAAATTCTGCTTTGGAAAATATTTACTCTGCCTTCCTGAAGCCTCAACATATCAAGTTATTTAAACTTGAAGGTTTTGATCATTTGGTCCATGTCTTTTTTGACAAACTGGTAAACCGGCAACAATGAGTCAGGTCTTACCTGAGTATTGAAATATAAGGCACCTCTCATGAAATGCGAAGTTGAATCAGTTATGAAGAACTGAAATGGGGTAGCCGCCGGTCCTGACATCTCAAACTGCATTCCACCCAAGCCGTTTTCATTGGTGAATTTGGTATCGTTGATAAAGTTGGCACGCTGATCATGTTTGTAGGCAAGATTAAAAGCATCATTTACAACAGTGCTGAAGCCTTTTTTGCCATGAAGATCACTATAAGTGCAATAAAGGTAACAATTGAATTGTGGGATGTACAAATTAAACCAACACGGGTTTTCAGGTTTTTCACTAAAATAAACGGTATCTTGAATGATTTTGGCATAAGTCGGATACTCAAAACTCATAGGGCAAAATCTTTCTGAAAATACTTGATATGACCGTTCAGGATATACGACTTTAGGATAGGCTCTCGGTTTTGGCAATGGCGTTTTTTCTTCGCCACATGATACAATCATCAATATTAAAAATACAAAAGCAAGATAAGGCTTCAAGTTTAGGTATTTATTTTGGTTACTTTTATTTTTAAAATTCGTCTTTTATCCACAGCCTGTACGGTAAGTCTGATATTTGCCAGTTCCAGCGACTCTCCTTTGGCAGGAAGCCTCTCCAGATTTTCGAGCATAAGCCCTGCAATGGTTTCTGCGCTTCCTCTCAGGTCATCAAACATGGCTGCGTCAAGATGCATGATTTTGCACACGTCCATTATCATGGTCTTACCCAAAAACAGAAAATTTTCTTCATCAAGCTGACGGTAAACAATTTCTTCGTCAACGTCCGATTCATCATCTATTTCACCAAAAATCTCCTCCATTATATCCTCCATGGTGATTAACCCTGTACAAACCCCATATTCATCAACGACTATTGCCATGTGTTTTTTCTCTTTCTGAAACTCCTGAAGCATGTGGTTTATGTATTTGGTTTCAGGTACGTAAAGGACGTCTTTGCGCATTTTATTATTCCAATCTTCCTGCCCTTCATGGTCAAAAAAGAATAGTAAATCTTTGACATTCATGATTCCGACTATCTTATCAAAAGTACCATCTGCAACTGGTATTCTGGAATAACCTGAATTTCTGAAGGTTTTTACCAAATCGTCAAAAGAGGCATGAATATCTACATAGACTGCATCAATTCTCGCTTTCATGATCTGACTAACCATGACGTCACCAAAACGTTCTAAACCTTTTAAAATGTGTTTTTCCTGGAGGTCATCTTGTTGTGCAATAACATTTTCTGAATTATTAGATTCAGTGGCTTCATCTTTTTCAGCGAACCTTCCCAGAAACTTATTAAACGCCTTTTGGAAAGGAGTTTTGGAGTGTACCATACCTATTAACATGATACCAATGTTAGAAAAAAAGCTAAGTGTATATTCTGCTTTGAATAGCTTGTCAATTATCTGACACAAATGGCCGGGGTCTGCTTCCAAAATAATATAGGATATTGATTAATATGCGTTTACGAAAATGCTTAAAAATTGTTTTATTAAAAAGGTAAATCATCACCGTTATCAGAGTCGTTGAATGGCGTTGTTCCGTAATCGTTGGTTGCAGCCGGTTCTGAAACTTGTTTTGACGGTTGATGGCTCTCATCCAAATTGTTTATTTCACGTTTGTCCAAAACTCGAATGTTTTCTGCTTCAACTTCAACGGCTATTCTTTCTACACCATTCTGGTCGGTATATTTTCTTCGTCTTAATTTTCCTTCTACAAATACGGTGTTTCCTTTTTTGCAATCCCTCTCAGCTCTGTCAGCTAAGTTTCTCCACGCTACAATGTCATGCCAATCGGTTATTGTTTGCCAATTACCTGCTTTGTCTTTGTAGTTTTCGTTGGTAGCAATCGGAAACCTCGCAACTTTTGACCCATTAGGTAGGTTTCTGATTTCAGCGTCTCGTCCCAGATTTCCAATCAATATCACTTTGTTTACCATGGATACAGTTTTTTATAAACATTGTTGTTTTAAAATATTTATAATCAGTTTT
>JAEUUM010000443.1 GCA_016787375.1 Saprospiraceae bacterium | reverse complement strand
AATGGAAACAATGGTTTGAGGACTGGCAGCTGACCATAACAGAAGATGGCAGAATGACTCCGGTAGTGGTGGCACGCGGCAATCACGAATACTCAAATAAAAGTTTAATTGAAATGTTTGATTTGCCGTTTACAAATCTGTATTACAAATTAAATTTTGGTGGCAATCTTTTGAGTATTTATACCTTGAATTCCCTAATTTCGGCAATAGGTGATCAGAAAGATTGGTTACAAACACAACTTGCGGGCGATCAGGATAAAACCTGGCGGATTGCACAATATCATTACCCTATACGTCCGCACACAAAAGCTAAGATTGACCGCAATGATCAGGCCATTTATTGGGCAAGTTTGTTTTCAAGATATGGCTTACAACTGGCAATCGAATCAGATGCCCATCTTGCAAAAATCACCTACCCGATCAAACCATTTAGTGGCCCGGGTGCCGACGAAGGATTTATCAGGGATGATGAAAAAGGTACAGTTTATGTGGGAGAAGGTGGTTGGGGTGCACCACTACGCGAAAATGATGACAACAAATCCTGGACAATGGAGGGAGGAAGTTTCAATCATTTTAACTGGATTTGGGTGGACCAAAATTCAATGCAGATTAGAACTGTTAAAACAGATAAAGCACAAAATGTCAGTGAACTCAGTCTCAATGATGTATTTGCAATACCGGCTGGCATAGACTTATGGAAAATGGGCGAAAGTGTAGTCTGCACAATTGATAAGAAAACAAACTCTTCTGAAGAAATGATGCTGGCAGCTAGGAGTGAAAACCCGGAATCCAAAAACCTGATGGCTTTAAAAACCGATGCCACCGGAAGGATTCAGTTTGGGTACACTCTTGACAAACAAAGTGATTTGGAATTTGCACTATACGACAACAAAGAAAAAGAAGTTGTAAAAACATCACTACCTACACAGGCTCCCGGTAAATATCAGAGATTCTTTGACTTAAAAACCCTCCCACCAGGCAAGTATATGTTAATTGTAAGAGCCAATAAAAAACCCATTCAAAAATATCAAGTGTTTAAGACTTAATTTAAGGAGAAAGTCATTACTGAATTTTCCATTGTTTGGTGAAATGTCAAAGGGTATATTTTAAAATCCATGTATTTTGTAAGCGGGAATGTCGCAATTAAATCTATTACTTCTCGCTCTTTTTCCGCATTTATTACAGCCCATAACTTCGAATTTTCCATTGAAAGGGTATAAGCTGATAGTTTCCCGTTGGCGAAATACTCACCGACCTTCGATCTTTGTTTAGGAATAAGCTCAAAGAACTCTTCGGTAAGTGTAAAAGGAAGAGAAAAATCGACCATGTATTGAATTTGATTACTCATCTGATAGCTTTATTATCTAACAAATGTAGCGCTAACTTGGTTCAGACTTAACCAGCAAAACATAAAACAAGCACAGATTAAGGTAAATACTTTGATAATAAGATTAAAAGTGAGAAAAGATTAACGTGAAATCGTTTGATCGGGGAACTGCGAACTTGCTGAATCGTGGAATCGTGGAATTGCTGAACTGTCGAACTGCTGAATCACTAAACCCTTGTCTAATCCTGAACAAGATTTACACAATAAACCAAAGGACTGCCCCTAATCTGCAAGAATCATTAAACAACCAGCCCCGTGCTTTGCAGGAGGCTGATAATAAAGTTAAGATAATGGATATCTTTATTGCAATGATCCATGGGAATGCTTCATCTCCAGAACCTTTAAAACCTTTAAAAAAGGAGGTTTAGATTGATTGAGTTGGATGTTAAAAGTGGAACATTTTTCAGTTATCCAACACCACAAATTCACCAAAGTAAACCTTACCAGCCCAGGTTAAAATTTGAATAAAATACATCCCATTCTCCAAACCAACAATAATTATTTCTGAATCTATACTTAAATAAGAATTTCCAGGTATGATCAATAAACTGTATCAAATCTACAAATGATTTTTACCTGACTTTTTCCAGAAGATACCAGGGAAGCCTACTCTTTAACAAACTTTTTAACCACACCCACACCGTTTTCATTTATCATCCGCACAATATACATACCTGATGGCCAATCTTCTGTTACGATTTTACCCAACGGCTCTCCTGCTTGTATCATGGTAGAATACAATTGATTACCATTAAGGTCATGCACTTTTAAAGTGTAAACACCTGAAATATTGAACACACCAATACTAAGCTCATTGCCAACTGGATTGGGAAATACTTTAATATCAAACTTTTCATTTACATATTTTGTACCTACAGTATCGCAATCAATAGGCCCCATTCGATAATTGGGATAGTAAGGTCCGCTACCATGATTTACTGTTGGCAATTTAATACTGTGTTGTTTTACATTGCAAGCTACACCTTTTTCGTTTGGATTTTCAATTGTATGATAATACCATGTGCTATTATAGGTTGATATATAAATTTTACCATCCAGACCCAATGTCATTTTACCGAAGTAAGTCTCCCAAATTTTATATTTGTATCCATCATATTTAGCAACTGTATCTATCGGAAAGCTACCATCGGGCGATTCAAGATCCATTTGATATAGCTCTTCAAGGCTATCAAAATACAAATACCTTCCGCTGGGTGAAAATATTAATCCATCAGCAGAGTATGCCGATGGAAATTCAAAATATTTTTGATTGGACATCTTTCCTGTACATCTGTTAAAATCATAAATAAAAAATTTAATTTTGTAAATATTGTCATAATTTAAAAAACCAAGTTTACTCCCATCAAAATTTTCAACAATATTTGCACCAGCTGTTTTCTTAATATTAATTCCATCAAATACATCTGATTTTACCAAATTCATTATTGTGTCATTTTCAATTTCATACAAATCATATTTTAATTTGTTTGCTTTTGTTTGTGCAGCTAACCACCATCCTATACCATTTGCTTTTTTTACTATACCGTAAACTAAGAACACCCCATTTATTATTGGCTTATTCTTAATAATTACTTCTCCTAAACTGTCTTTGTTGAAGTCTATGATTGATAGCATAATTGGCGTTTGAACACTCCGCATAGAATCACTATAAAACAAAATGAAAGGTGAATGAAACAAGATATACCGATTTTTTTGTAAACTCGAAGGCAATGCAAAAGGTTTTAGCGAATTGAAATACCCATTAAATGGCTTGGTACAATCTATTTGCCATTCTTCACCAAATGAAAGGCTATCGCCATTGGTCATGACTTCACCTTTGATGTTGTAAATTTTACAGCCATCTACCACGAATTTCAGATTGCCACTGCTGTCTGATACTGAAGTAAAAGCCCACTCATTTTGTGCTTCTAATACCGGGCTTTTATAAATATGCAAACTATCTGGACCAAAATTTATGATAGTATTTCCAAATCGTTCGATACCCTTTTGACCATAGCCCAACACCCAGTTTGCATCATATTTTTGACCAAAGACACACAGCTTAACCATGATCATCGTTAAAAACAATGCCATTCTCAATTTCATAATATTGATAATTATTTGAACACTATAAAATGAGCAAAGCCTATTCTCTTGCCATTTTTGTCATACAAAATGCAATGGTATAAACCTTGTGATAGATTCTTAATCGCTATTTTTTTAGTCTTTTCTGTAACCAAGTAATGCTTTACAAATTTACCTTGCGAATCATATATATTTAAATATGACCCTTTATCTAAGAAAGTAGAAGCATTAACAAAAGCATCATCCGTAAATGGATTTGGAGCTACTTCTAGTTTTTGTAAAGAATTATTATTTTGTTGGACAATCCTGTTGCTTGTATCCGGTCTGCAATAATAGTCTTCAATTGGTAAAGTATCAATGTGATTGGTGAGGGTCCTTGCCAGTGCAACACCATCGCCGAATTCAAACCGGCACAAACTTCCCAAATTTTTTAAAACTACTTCTTGTGTGGAATCGGTTACCATTCCACCAGGCAAAATTCGTATCATAAGATCCAATGCATCAAGATGTGTAGATTCAATATCATTTTCAGGTTCGATGGTATTGTAATACTGTATTAATGTATCCTTATACTTAGACAATTCATCAAAATGAAGGAAAATAATGCTGTCTCTCACATGATCAAAATAATCAAAATGGGGCAACTTATTGCTTCTATCTGATAAAAGTTGGATACTGTCAGTTCCCGATCTGTTAGATAACAGACTGTCAATAGCATAAATCATTGAAAAATACGCTGACAAAGAATCATGATATGATTCTATAATAACTTTTCTAGCATCACTCAACCCACTACCATAACTAATTAGTCTTTGCAAATTTGAAATATTGGCAATGTTGGTTTCAGCCAATGAATCCAATAAATGATCTAATTCAGACCAATTAGAGCGCAAATAGGTGCTGTCTTTAAAATGGTTGTAAAGATAATGATCTGCTCTCCTTCTGAATTCTGAATCATTAGGCAAATCAGGAAATTGCCTGTTGACAATCATGGTATCAAACTTTGTTGTCGAAGGCTTTAATCCACCTCCAGTGTTTCCACATTCGTCTGGTGTAACACCAGTACCATCTGTAAACCAAACTTTACCTGTGGGAACTCGTTCACAAGGCCAATATTCAGAACCAGCCCCATTTCCGCAATCATCAAATGTTGGGTCAACCGTGAATTGGGAATTGGAAACCATCGCGGGATCACTGGATTCATTAACAGCCTCAGGAGGATTCGTTGTATAACTAAATGAGGGCCACTCATTTAATTGATTGAACTGTTCGCCAATAATGGTTTGGTCTCCCATTAACAATAAACCTTTGTATGTGTCAACCATTTTATTTTTTCGGAAGGTAATAAATCGGTTAGAAGTGTTAAAAGCCATGCCTGTTCCGTGTCCTTGTGAATAATTACAACCTATAAAAGTCCCCTTTTGGGAAGTCACATTGTTAAATAAGAATCCTGTTCCACATTGATTGGCGCATGTTAATGCAATCGCATAAGATTCATTATCAATACATTGAAAATCTATATTATTATTTTCTATAAGGTAAGATGTATATGAACCTGCAAGTAAATTGCTGTTAATTAATGGACCAACAACATTGTTTGAAATATCTAAATTTAGACTTCCCGATATCCACATACCAGTACATCTTCCACGGTGTTGTATATCGTTGTCCGAAATGTAAAACTTATTTAGGTTAAAACTGGCATCAGGGAATAATGGATTATTCAACAATAGACCAACAGATTGACCATTATTAATATTTG
>JAEUUM010000385.1 GCA_016787375.1 Saprospiraceae bacterium | reverse complement strand
CCTTCCCACCATACAGCGGTACCTGTACCCGGTACCGGCATTCCGATCAGCTTACCAATTCCAAGTGCCCTGTAAGTATAAGGAAACATGTGTGCATCTGAGTAATTGCCCTCGTTCATCACGACGGCAGAAGGTCTTATCCATTTGAATTGAGGCTCTTCACCAATTTCTTGGCTTCTTGGCTCAAAGGTCATGTATTTTTTTCCTGACAAGAAAGTGGCAAGATCGTCATGTAGCCAGCCACCACCGTTGAATCGCGTGTCAACAACTAGCGCCTTTTTCGACCCGTTTTTGCCCAAAGCATCTTCGTACACAACCCGATAACTTTGGTCATTCATCCCTGCTACGTGCACATAACCCACCTTGCCTCCTGATAAACTATCCACTATTTTTCGACAATTTTCAACCCATCTTTTATATCTGAGACCACCTTCTTCGCCGATACTGATTGGTTTAACAACTTCTTCCCAATGTTCATTTTTAGAAGGGTCATACAAAGAAAGTAAAGTGTTTTTTCCTGATTTTAAATTAAGCACAGCGAATTGATTCTCATTGTTTTCAACTTCTGTGCCATCGATTTTTTCAATGATGGTGCCTTCCTTAATTTTTGATTTACTTGAAGACAAAGGGCTATTGGTCATGATTTCAATAATCTTAAGTCCTTTGCCGGTATAGTTTAGGTCATAAAAAGCACCAAGTGTAGCAGTTCTGTCTCCGTTTGGTATGTTTGGTCGGAACCTTGCGCCTGTGTGTGATGCATTCAATTCACCCAATAATTCGCTTAACAATTCTGCAAAATCCTGATTATTGGTAATTGCAGGTAAAATTTTCCGGTATTCTTTTTTATAGAAATCCCAATCTACTCCTTGCAGGTCAACAACATAGAATTTCTTCTGAACTTGTCGCCAGATGTGATCAAACAAATATGCTCTTTCTTCAGATTCATTTAAAAACATATCTCCGTTCATCTTTACCGGTTCCAGTTTTCCGTCCTCGAGTTGAATTTTAGAAATATTGCCATCAGCTAAAATGAATAAATTTTTACCATCTTTATCAAGAACCAAATCTCCGACGCCATTGGCATTTAGTTTTACAAGAGTTTTTGTTTCTTTGGTTCGGAGCTCGGTTTGCCACAAATCGTAGCCTTTCTCAAATTTTGCCAAATAATAAAGTTTTTCACCGTCTTTTGACAAAACTGCATCAGCAAGCCTTGATGAGTGTATGGTTAACCTGGCTTTTCTATCTTCGATTCCCTGCAGCTCTATTTTGATAGGCTCTATTGGTTTGTCTTTCTTTTCATCATTTGAAGCAAGCTTGCTTTCATCTTTTTTGGAATCTTTTTTTAAGGATTTCAAATCATCTTTTTTGGGTGAATCTTTGTCCTTCAGGCTGTCCTTTTTAGCATCAGCTTCTTCATCCTTTAACAGTTCAAAATCTTCTTTGCTTAATTTATATCTGTCAAATGCTTCTTTGGTGAAGAACATACCGTAATAATCACTTTCGCCACCCCAACTGGCATCATTTTTCATTCCATCCCGATCGCTTGACCAGGTCATCATTTTTCCATCCATCGCCCATTTTGGCGCATCGCTGCTGTATCCGCTTTTGGTGAGGTTTATTATTTCTTTGCCTCCTTCTGAGCTGACCAATCCGCATTGTGATATCCATTGTTTATCCTGGAGAAAATTAACTAAGAACCATTTGCCATCCGGTGACCATGCATAATGTTGATCTCCATCTGAGTATGAATAATTTTTATTTCCGGGCATAATGGTTCGTGCCTTTTTTGATTCAAGATTGACAACTTTAAGAGTGGTTCGTTCTTCAAGAAAAGCTATTTCTTTGCCATCCGGTGACCAGGCAGGTTGAAATTCTTCTTTTTCGGTTGCTATAACTACTTCCTCTTTTAAAAGGGTCGAATTAAAAAAGTATTTTTCCCCTTTTCTTGATAGGGTAGTGGTGTAAATGTTCCATGAGTTGTTCCTTTCTCCGGCGTACACCAATGTCCGTCCATCAGGGCTGAAGCTAACTCCTCGTTCTTGTTCAGGTGTATTGGTTATTCGTTTTGTTGTTCCTTCTTTTACAGAAGTTACAAACACTTCCCCACGGCGGATAAAGGCAATTTCTTTTCCGTTTGGCGATACGGCCATTTCTGATGCGTCACCTTGTATTTGAACATTCTTGATTTGATTGTCTAAATTGTCTAGTGCGATTACAATGTTCAACTTCTGTGGTGTTCCTCCATCTTTTAAAGTATATATTTCACCTTGATAAGAAAAACACATCAATCCTGTATTGCTGATGGATAAAAATCGGACAGGGTGATTTTTCAGGCTTGTTACCGGTTGTGACTTGCCGCCCTCAACACTCATTTTGTAAATGTTGGAGGAACCATTCGCTTCACTTAAGTAGAATAAGGTTTTTTGATCGGGAGAAAGGACCGGATTTCTGTCTTCTCCTGCAAAAGTTGTCAATTGGGTATATTCTTTAGATTTTAGATCAAGTTTCCATACATCACGGGCTACTGACGAAGTGTGATGCTTACGAAGCGGGTCTTCATAACCCTTTAAATCATGAAAATAAATGGTATTTCCATCCTGACTGTATCTTGCAAATTCGGCAGGTGTGGTTGAAATTTGTTTGATGTTACGGGTATTGATATCTATTTGATAAAGTTCAGCAAGCCCACCGACAGGAAACTGCTGATTACTTGCAGCATCGAGTCTGTTTGATTTAAATAAAATGGCTTTATTATCTATTGAAAAATCATAAGGAATATCATCACTCGAGTGAAGTGTGATTCTTTGGGCTATTCCTCCGTCTGCAGGTATGGTAAAAATATCATAATTGCCATATCGCATCGAAGCAAAGGCAATTGTTTTGTTATCATGTGACCACACCGGGCTGAAATCATAAGCATCATTTTTGGTCAACAGGCTTGCCGTTCCACCCTTTGAACTGACTTTGTACAAGTCTCCCTGACTTGAGAATACAATCCAATTTCCATCAGGCGAAATTGCTGAATAACGATACCAGCTCACAGAATTCTGGCCAAAGCTTGTTGTTAAAAATACGAATATACTGAAAACAAAAATCAAGAAATTTTTCATTTGATGCGATTTGATTATGAAGTTCGCAAAGATAAGAAAATGAGAATATAAGACACTTCTTTTTTTACAAGCCAAACTGGCAGAATCAACAATATATTTCAGGCTTTTAACAGGCAGGTTTTTTAAAATATTTTTATACCACCATCTAATTTGTACCTTTGCTTTTTAAACTTACAGACTATGTCGATGGTAGAAGAGTTCAATGGTTACAGAGCCAAAATGAACGAAAAGATTTTAGCACAGGATAACAAGACGCTAAAAAGATTTTGGGCTTTGGATGGCGGCGCTTACGCTGAAGGTGCGTTGGACGCCAAAACAAAAGAATTAATGGGTTTGGTGGCCTCTATGGTTCTACGGTGTGATGATTGTATTAAATACCATCTGGGTAAATGTTATGAACTTCAAACAACAACTGAAGAGATTTTTGAAGTTTTTGCCATTGCAAATTTAGTGGGAGGGTCTATTTGTATTCCACATACCAGACGGGCCACCGAATATTGGGAAGCACTTCAAGAACAAGCCTGATTTTTTTTAATTTTAATAATAACAAAAGTAATATGTCAGACTATCTTGACAGCCTGAATGATATTCAACGTAAAGCCGTAACAGATATTGAAGGACCTGTATTGGTTGTAGCCGGACCGGGTTCCGGTAAGACCAGGGTTCTTACGTATCGGATTGCTTACTTGATTCAGCAAGGTGTTAATCCAAGAAATATTCTTGCTTTGACATTCACAAACAAGGCTGCCCGTGAAATGAAGGCAAGAATCGAAAAGGTAGTTGGGAACGCGGCTAACCAGGTTTGGGCCGGTACTTTTCACTCTATATTCGCAAGGTTACTCAGGGTCGACGCCGGTCTTTTGGGTTTTCCGTCAAATTTCACCATCTATGACAGCGATGACGCCAAAAGTTTAATCGCATCTATCGTCAAAGATCTGGGACTCGATAAGACCACCTATGCTGCAAATAATATTCTAAGCAGAATTTCAACAGCCAAAAGCCAAATTATAACGGCGGAGGCTTATGCTGCTAATAATGCATTCGTCGAACAAGATCGCATTTCAAGTATTCCTTTTTTTGCTGAAATTTACAAAAGATACACCATTAGGTTAAAGAAAGCGGGAGCAATGGATTTTGATGACTTGCTTTTTCATTTGTTCTTTTTGCTTAAAAATCACCCGGAAGTTTTGGAAAAATACAGACGCAAATTTACTTATATTTTGGTAGATGAGTTTCAGGATACCAACTACCTCCAATATTCGATAATAAAAAAATTGGTCAGATACGAAGGCGGGAAAAACAACATATGTGTGGTTGGTGATGATGCACAAAGTATTTATGCCTTCAGGGGGGCTACCATTGAGAATATTCTGGACTTTGAGAGGGATTTTCCAATGCTGAAAACTTACAAACTCGAGCAAAATTATCGATCCACTGATGCAATCGTCCAGGCTGCCAATGAAATCATCCAAAATAACCGCAAACAAATCAAAAAAACCATCTGGACAGACCGAAAAGAAGATCAGGGCATTCAGGTTATCAGAGCGCTTGCAGATAATGAAGAAGCAAAAAGGGTTGTAGATTCGATACTTGAGCAAAAAAACAGAAATCATCTGCGCAACAGCGAAATAGCCATCCTTTACCGAACAAATGCACAATCGAGAATTTTTGAAGAGTATCTGAGAAGATATAACATAACATACAGGGTATATGGTGGAATGTCGTTTTATCAAAGAAAAGAAATAAAGGATCTTCTTTCGTACTTTAAAATTTGTGTCAATCAGAATGAAGATGAGTCCATACAGCGTATTATCAATTTCCCTCGCAGAGGCATTGGAGACGCTACCATCGAAGGACTTAGAAAGATTGCAATTGATAATGACGTTTCTATTTGGAATGTTTTGCAATCTGATATACCACAAGTTAAGGGGAAGAAAGCAATTGTAGATTTCACCAAAATGATTGAGGTTTTTATTGCAAAATCGAAGGAGTTGAACGCCTATGATCTTGCAATGATGATCACCAGACAAAGCGGTGTTTTGGATGAGTACAAGAAAGAAAACTCCATCGATTCAATGGCAAGGGTTGAAAATATCAATGCCTTATTGGATGGGATTAAGGAGTTTGTTGATAATGATGAAGTTAGTGGAGACGATGAGTTACCAACAGATAAATCGTTGGCAACTTACCTTCAAACAATTATGTTGCTCACGGATGCCGATAAAGAATCTCCTGATAATGATTTTGTGACACTGATGTCTGTGCATTCTGCAAAAGGATTGGAGTTTAAGTCTGTCTTTGTAACCGGTTTGGAAGAGAAATTATTCCCAAGCTGGATGTCTTTTGAAGTGCCTGATGGAATTGAAGAGGAGCGCAGACTTTTTTATGTTGCCATCACACGTGCCGAGTCTTTTTTAACACTCTCATATGCCAATTCAAGGTATCGGTTTGGAAAATTAACCTACTGTGAACCAAGTAGGTTTTTGGAAGAATTATCTATAACCAAAAGCGAGCTTCAGGCACTGCCAAGAGAGGCAGGCTCAGCAAGGTCATCAATATCAGGGAGTTTCAAACCTGTGAAAATGCTTGAAAAGAAAAACCTGATAGTCGACGGTGTTGATTTCAAAGCCAGCCCCGTTGAAATGATCAAAGAGGGTACAAGGGTTTTGCATTTAAAATTCGGTGAAGGACTGGTGAAAAAAGTCGAAGGAGGAGCAGGTAATAAAGTAGCTACTATTTACTTTAAAAATGTTGATGATCCTGAGCGCAGAATTATGTTGAAATTTGCTAAACTCCAAGTACTTGGATAAGAGAGAGTAGGTTTTGAAAAGAGTGGTAACCCTGAGAAGAAATAATTTCTTTGATTGTTTATTTAATCAAAAATAATCGATGTTTTGTTATCATGAAATCTGTTAATCAGATTTCCTTGAGCTTCAACCGCTTGAAAAATTCTTTTTCGTTTATCTCTTTGACTTCACCGGGAAGCAGATTATCAAGAGTCAAATCTTCAATTGAGGTTCTGATAAGTCTTCGGCATCTATAATTCAGAGCACGTACCATTTTTCTGACTTGATGAAACTTTCCTTCAACTAGACTGAGTTCTATCCAGCTTGATGGCACAAATTCAGGAATTTCTTCACCTGCCTGCCAGAGGTTTTCAGGTTTTGGGACAAATTTCGCTTTACATGGCTTTGTTTGCCATTCCGTCCCGCGTTTGGATGATATTCCCAAACCTGCTCGCAGCTTATCTAGATCTGATTCTGACATGGCATAAACTACTTGTACCAGGTAGGTTCGTTCGTGAGGCTCATCTGCTTGAAACAGCAATCGGGTAATTTTCTTATTAGTTGTAAGTAAAAGCAAACCTTCTGAATTTTGATCAAGTCTGCCAATAGCGTGTGTTCCAACAGGAAACTCAAAGTCAAGATCTTTGAGTAATCTCACATCATGGCTGCTCACAAATTGCGAAACCATGTTGTAGGGCTTATTTATAATAAAATATCTATGATCCGACACAGATCTGTATGTGTTTTTTGAGCAGATAAGCGATAGAAAAGGATTTATTAGGTAAAATTTCTATAAGGTTTAGACTTTAGCCAGTTCTGATTTCAGGAAATCAATCACCTTGACTTCAATAGAATCTACTTTTCGTAGGTCTGCAAGGTAGACAGAAATCCAGTCACCTAAATTTACAAAATAAAGCGAACGTTCAACAAGGTTATTACCTTTTGAGTAAACCTCAATCAATGAAGTCGTATAATTGCTTATGATTTCTTTGTTGATGTCAATCCTTACTTGATTGCGAGGGTGGTCGTCTTTGTTTCGGAAAATAATCACAGCTAAATCTTCATTTTTAATTCTCCAACCGACAAGTTCGTTGTGGTTCATTTCAGGGATAACGTGATGCCAGCATAACATTTTAGCATTTTCATTCACCTGTTGTCTAAACCGCACAGCTACTGATTCCATCCGGTCAGTTGTATAGATCACCGGAACCTTGCCGAAAAGCATATTGGCAATCATTTTTGCTTTTGTTTGGATGTCGTCCATTTCTGCATCAAGCAAGGCAATTGATGACTCAACACCTTTAATGGATTCCTCTGAAATTAATCCAAGTTTATGAAGTATAAATAATTGTTGAACAAACGAAAATCCAAGACAAGCTCTCGGTGAAGGCCAGTTACCCGGAACCTGAATGTAATCCAAGCCTTTTTCCTTGGCTATTTCAATTAGTTTGCCACCAGAAGCGACACAAATGATACGGGCACCTGATGCCAGCATTTGGTCCATGGCACTTAAGGTTTCTTCGGTATTACCTGAATAAGAAGATGCTATAGCAAGTGTGTTTGGTCCAACGAATGCGGGAATATCATAAGCTTTACCCACGATGAATGGAATTTTCAGTTCATTTTTGACAAATTCCTGAACGAAATTACCACCAATACCTGAACCACCCAAGCCGGACAGAAAGATGTTGTGAATAGGTCTTTCAGCGGTTCTGATTTTAGCACTTCTGCCAATTTCCAAAGCTTCTTTTAATTGTTCTGTAAATCGGGCAACCAAAGTATCCATCATGATCAATAACTTTTTTTTGAAGCGACAAATATAAAATCTAAAAACGTAAAAATGGTCATACTTGTTTGATTCAGAACTTTAATTTAGTTTTGAACCATGGCAGACCACAACAATATCGGTAAAAAAGGGGAAGAGATTGCAAAAAAATACCTCGAAGCACATGGGTATAAAATTCTTGAAACCAACTGGCGTTTCAGTAGAGCTGAGGTTGACCTGATTGCAATGGATAAGGAGATTATGGTTTTTGTAGAGGTGAAAACAAGATCTTATGATTCTTTCGGCAAACCTGAGGAGTTTGTATCCCGAGCAAAGGAAAAAATGCTGATGGATGCGGCATCAGTTTATACAAATCAAGTCAACCATGATTGGGAAATTAGATTTGACATTATTTCCATTATCTCAAAAGGGGATTGTCATGAACTAAAACATTTCAAAGACGCATTCTTTGACGGTTGGGGATAGATGTTTTAGCAATCAAATTACTGTAATAGTTAATTTTTATATTGAATCAAAAATAATGTATTCATGTGATTAATATTTTTTATT
>JAEUUM010000374.1 GCA_016787375.1 Saprospiraceae bacterium | reverse complement strand
CACCATTAAATTGAAGTAAGGAACAAATTGGCCCAAAGACCTCCTGTTTATAAACGGACATTTTGCGGTTGATATTTTCCAGTAATATGGGTTTAAAAAAAGAACCCTCACCCGGTAATGAACCACCATCTATCAATACCTTGGCGCCCAATGACTTGGCATTTTCAAATTGATTTTGTAATGTATTTCGAATATCACTTCGGGCAAGTGTACTAATCTGGGTTTTTTCATCAAATGGATCTCCCAAAACTAAACGCTCAATTTCCGCTTCAAGTAATTGGCGAAATTGTTTGTAAGCATCCTTATGAACAATAAGTCTTTTAGCAGCGAGACATGTTTGACCGGTGTTATTCATTCTAGATTGAATGGCACATTTGACGGCAAAATTTATATCTGAATCAGGAAAAACAATAAAAGGATCGCTACCTCCAAGTTCCAACACAGTCTTTTTTAAAAATTTACCTGCAATCGAAGCCACTTTTGACCCCGCAATTGTGCTACCGGTCAAAGAGACACCCTGAACCAGGGCATCTCCTATTATTTTTGGAATAAGCTTATTTTCAGCTAATACAACCTTAAAGACTTCTATCCCAAAACTTTTTTTAAACAAATTTTCAATAAGTAAAGAAGACAAAACCGTATTGGGTGCAGGTTTTAGAATTACTGCATTACCGGCCAATATTGTCGGAATAGCAAAACGGAGACTCTGCCACACGGGAAAATTCCAAGGCATAATTCCTAATATAATACCAAGTGAATCATTCCGCAAAAAAACATTTTTATCATCGACTTTGAGACGACGCTCAAACAAAAAAGCATTTGCATTCGAAGAGTAAAATTCACATAGCTGAACAGATTTATTTATCTCTGCTCTTGATTGAGTAATTGGTTTTCCCATTTCAAGAGAAATGGTAGTGGCAATTTCAGAAAGATTTTGTTGAAGCAATTGTTTGAAGGACTCAAGTAGATTGCATCTTTCACCTACGGAAATACGGCCAAATTCATGGTAAGCATTTGCAGAACTCTGTAGTATTGATTTGATTTCGTTTACAGAATGTGACCCATGCTCAGCAATTATTTTGTTGGTTGCCGGATTTGTTGAAATAAACTTCATCAGTTATTCTATGATCTGGAAGCCTGGCCATTTAAATTGGAGGATCTGAAGGCCAAAATTTTCATAATAATCCACCACATTTGTATTAATATTATTCACAACTGGACGAATATCAAATTTGGTTACAAGTTGTTTTCCTGGTGAACAATCTTTTTGAAAAAAATTACCCTTCTTTAGAAGTTGATCAATGAAGTAACTAGTCACATCATACCCGTTAAATGCCTCTAAATCAGGCATTTTAGCATATTCTTCAAAATACAGATTTCTAAATTTGTCAACATCGCTGCTACCGGTATTTAATAAAACGTTGCTGCTGATTCTGACGTTTAAGTTATTTAAATATGTTTTTATTTCATCAATAAACTGCCATTGAGGCATACCATATACAAAAACTTGTTTGCCATTTCTATCACTCTCAATTTTTCGAAGGATATCTTTTATATATTTCTCATCCCATGAAGGTATGACAAACGAAACAGGTTCATTATCAATGATAAGTGAATCAAGTTTAAATTCTGAAGATGTTAAAAAGTTGTCAGGAACGATAATTTCATTAATATTTGCTGACTTATCAGATTTAATAAAATTCCTGAAAACATTTTTAAAATTTTTACTTCTGTTTTTTGCCGACTCTGTATTTTGGGTAATGAAATATACTTTATTAATATCACTATTTTCGGAAATATGTTTTGATAAACATTCAAAATGACGATTAATTGAAGGGTTTGCCTGAATGTAATTAGGGTTATCTTTAGTCGGGTTACTGGAGGTGGTGTAAGGCGAAACCAAAGTAATTTCCTTGTTTTTAATAAAGTCAATCATTAATTTTGACTGATTGCTACTATATGGTCCAATGATTAAATCTGACTTTGCTATATCTTCTCTTTGCATTAGCTTTTTGAATTCATCATCAGAATTTTTACAATCTACAACCGTAACATTAACATGTACACCAGTATTTTCTACTTTTTTTAATGCCAGTTTTGCTCCTGAATAAAAATGAACTGCCCAATTTGAATTTTTGCTGATATTTTCTGAGGTGTTTTTAG
>JAEUUM010000361.1 GCA_016787375.1 Saprospiraceae bacterium | reverse complement strand
ACTTCCGGATATTTGTTTAAAGAAAAGACTCGTGTGCCAAATATTGATAAAGACAAACTTATCCAATTTTCAATTGATAGAGAACAAATTTTAATGTTGAAAAAAGGACATTCGGTCCAAAATAAGTTTGGAGTAAATATTTCGCCCGAGGATGTTTTGAAGAAACCATTTCTGAAAAGAAGTTATGCATATTGTTCCGATACGGCATTCAATCAGGAGATAATACCCATAATCAATGAGGTTAGTTTGTTATATCATGAGGCTACATTTATAGATCAAGATGCTGAATTGGCAGATAAAACTCAGCATTCTACTGCCAAACAGGCTGCCCTTATTGCAAAAAGGGCAAAGACTTCCATGCTGATTTTGGGACACTTTTCCTCAAGATATGGCAACACTGCCGTAATAATAAATGAGGCAAAGGAAGTATTTGAGAATACGATTGCCGGTATTGAAGGTATGGTAATTGATGTGGAATCTGACCAAAATAAAATCGAAATAAATATTGAAATATGAAAATATTGATGAAATACCTTAAGCCTTACAAGTGGCGAATTGTTGTCGCTCTGCTATTGGCAGGAATCAATCAGATATTTTCTATGTTTGATCCGGTTCTGTTTGGAAAGCTTATAGATCAGGTTGCCAATAAACATCAGGAGTTTTATGATAAGGGGATGCAAGCAGAATATATGATGAACGGGCTTAAAATAATTCTTATGATGATTGGTGTAGCCATGGTATCAAGAATTGCAAAAGCTTTTCAAGATTATGGAGTAAGTGTAATTATTCAAAAATTTGGAGCAAGAATCTTTACTGATGGTCTGCAGCACGCGATGGGCCTGGCATATCAGGATTTTGAAGACAAGCGAAGTGGAGAAACATTATCAATCCTGCAAAAAGTAAGGATAGATACAGAGAAATTTATAAGTTATTTTATAAACGTGTTATTCGCCACTCTGGTCAGTGTTTCCTTCCTTATTTGGTATTCAATTAATAAAAGCTGGATTTTGGTTCCTATTTATCTACTTGCGATAGTGTTATTGGGTACGCTCATAAGTTTTTTAAGCAAAAAGATAAAAATCATACAAAAGCTTATTGTTACAGAAACAACCATGCTTGCAGGTAGCACAACTGAATCACTCAGAAATATTGAATTGATTAAAAGTCTTGGTTTGACAGAGCATGAGGTTGAACGTTTGAATAAAAATACTTTTAAAATATTGGGTCTGGAACTGACAAAGGTAAAAAAGGTAAGGAGTTTGAATTTTGTTCAAGGTACCATGATTAACCTTTTTAGACAATCTATATTATTCATATTGATGTGGTTTATTTTTCAAAATGTTTTGAGTCCTGGTGAGTTGATTACAATGCAATTTTTCTCGTTTTTTCTTTTTGGGGCACTACAGGAGTTTGGAAATATAATATTGTCTTACAGGGAAGCCGAAGTTTCATTAAATAATTTTGAGGCGTTATTGTCTCGCCCTCTTGAAAAAATTCCAGAAGACGCTGTTGAGATTGGAAATATTGAAGCTTTGGAATTTCAAAACATTAGCTTTAAGCACCAAACTGCACTTCGACATGCACTGAACGATATCAGTTTTCAAGTTAAAAAGGGCGAAACAATAGCATTTGTAGGTCCATCCGGTAGTGGCAAAACTACCTTGGTGAAAATACTGGTTGGGTTGTACAGGCCTGAGGAGGGCAAAATACTGTATAATGGTGTAAAAAGTGATCATATTGTCTTTGACGATTTAAGAAAGCAAATTGGATTTGTTACACAGGATACACAACTTTTTTCAGGTACAATTAAGGAGAATTTGCTCTTTGTTAATCCAAAAGCGAGCGATGAACTGGTTCTGGATGCTTTGCACAAGGCAGCATGCCAAAATCTTTTGTCTCGTGCAGACAAAGGACTAGATACAATGATAGGTGAGGGTGGCATAAAGCTATCCGGTGGCGAAAAGCAGCGTCTCTCAATAGCCAGAGCATTACTTCGCAAACCAAATTTATTAATATTCGACGAGGCTACCTCAGCACTTGATTCTTTAACTGAAGAGGAAATATCAGCAACAATCAGAGACATTTCATCCGAGCAGAACAAGATCACGATACTGATAGCCCACAGATTATCTACGATATTTCATGCCGATAGAATCTTTGTTTTAGAAAAAGGAAAGATAATAGAAACGGGCAAGCATCAGGATTTACTGAATGAAAAAGGACTATATTTCGCGATGTGGAGGCAACAAATTGGTGAACGAAATTGAATGAGGCTACCAATACGTTGAAT
>JAEUUM010000353.1 GCA_016787375.1 Saprospiraceae bacterium | reverse complement strand
AGCGGAAAAATTAAAAGACATATTTGCATCTGCGCCTGTGTTTGATACGGTATACGCATCCAATTATCAAAGGACCATAAATACAATAAAACCATATTGCCTGTCAAAAGATATTGCTTGGCAGCTATATGACCCTAAAATGCCTGAATTGCTGATTTCTAACTTTGCAAATCTGAAAAAAGCATTGGTATCAGGTCATTCAAATTCAATACCAATATTAATTAATCTGATAACAGGAAGTTCAATTCAAGAATTCAAGGAGGATGAATATTCAAATTTGATCTTTATAAAAATCCCAGCTACAGGTCCCAAAAAAATCTATATTTTCCAATACTAAGAAACTCACATTAACATGACCCTGTCAACTAGATACTCGCCCAACGATATTGAAAGTAAATGGTATAAGCATTGGATGGATAAGAATTATTTCCATTCAACACCAGATAGTCGTGAACCTTATACAATAGTGATGCCTCCACCAAATATAACAGGTGTTCTGCACATGGGACACATGCTGAACAATACGGTGCAAGACATCCTAATCAGAAAAGCAAGATTGGATGGAAAAAATGCTTGTTGGGTTCCGGGCACAGACCACGCTTCAATTGCAACAGAAGCCAAAGTTGTTCAATTATTGAGAAAGAAGGGAATTAAAAAAGGAGACCTCTCAAGGGAAGAATTTTTAAATCATGCATTCGAGTGGAAAGAAAAGTACGGAGGCATCATTTTGGAGCAACTTAAAAAATTAGGTTGTTCGTGTGATTGGGAGCGGACAAGATTTACGATGGAACCAAGTCTAAACAAGGCAGTGGTTAATGTTTTTGTTGATCTTTTTAAAAAAGGGAAAATATACAGGGGATTAAGGATGACCAACTGGGATCCTGAAGCATTAACTGTTTTGTCAAATGAAGAAGTAATTTTTTTTGAAGAACAGTCAAAATTATACCATGTAAGATATAAAATTGAAGACACCGATGATTATTTAACAATAGCAACAACCAGACCTGAAACCATTCTAGGAGACACCGCAATTGCTGTAAATCCAGATGATGAGAGATAGGCCCATTTAAAAGGGAAAAAAGCCATTGTGCCATTAGTGAATAGAGTTGTACCAATAATTTTTGACAAATATGTTGAAACTGATTTTGGAACTGGTGCGCTCAAAGTCACTCCTGCTCATGATGCTAATGACTACGAAATAGGGAAACAACATAAGCTGGAAACAATTGATATTTTAACTCCTGACGGAAAAATTGCAGAGCATGCAGGATTCTATGCAGGTATGGATAGGTTTGAAGCACGAGTTGCCATTGTAAAAGACCTTGAAAATCTGGGCCAAATACTCAAAATTGAAGAGTATCGGAATAAGGTCGGCCGTTCAGAGAGATCAAATGCCATTGTTGAGCCGAGATTGACACTTCAATGGTTTTTAGACATGAAAGATTTTGCTAAAACTGCTTTAACAGCAGTTCAATCAGGTGAAATCAACTTTTTTCCCGATACTTTTATTAATATGTTCAAAACCTGGCTAGACCCAGACAACATCAAGGACTGGTGCATCTCAAGACAGCTTTGGTGGGGCCAACAAATACCTGCCTGGTATTATGGAGAACATGTATTTGTGGCACAGGATGCGTTATCGGCTCTTCAAGAAGCAAAAGAAAAATTAAGTAATCCAAATTTACAATTGTCTGATTTACACCAAGATCAAGATGTAGTCGACACTTGGTTTTCGTCTTGGCTATGGCCAATATCAGTTTTTGACGGTTTCGATACACAAGAAGAATTGAAATATTACTACCCTACTCAGGTTTTAGTGACCGCGTGGGATATCATATTTTTTTGGGTTGCTCGCATGGTTATGGCTGGTTATGAGTGGTCAGGCGAACTGCTCGGAGAGGCCTTGGCCAATGAAAAAGGTCGCTTCCCATTTAAAGATGTTTATTTTACAGGGATGGTAAGGGACAACAAAAGGCAAAAGATGAGTAAATCTCTAGGCAACTCACCTGAGGCCCTTGAATTGATTGAGAAATACGGAGCAGATGGAGTTAGATTTGGCATGCTCTCAAGTTCGGCAGCAGGTAATGATATTATTTTTGATGCACCATTTGACCCTGACACAAAACAAATAAAAAATGAGAGCAAACTTTGTGAACAGGGATTGAATTTTTGCAACAAGATGTGGAAT
>JAEUUM010000257.1 GCA_016787375.1 Saprospiraceae bacterium | reverse complement strand
AAGTACGTTATTCGGTGATCCGTCAGGTTTGACGATAACAGTGAGATTATATGGCCCTTGAAGTTGATAACAATCAACTAAACCGCCTTCAATTTCGACACACCTAGAGTTGATAAAGTCTTTAATGAATTTCACATTGTTTTGCCAGGTAGTTATATTTCCTCCCCATCTGGCAATTTGTCTTGGCATCTCGGGGGCTAGTTTACCGGTCATTTCATCCAATAAATTTGACATATAACTACAACTCAGATAAGTGTTGTTCAAATCAGCATACCTGTTGATATACATGTCATGAAATGATTTATTCAAAAATAATTTGGCCAACACATCCGTATGTGACTGAGGATCTGAATTCGGTGGCAATTTATCAACATCACATGGGTCAGCGTTAGCATTTACATTCGGGATATTGGTGTAGTTAATATAATGTCCGAAAGTTGCATCCATGTCCCAGAGTGTATAACGCCATTTTTGCTTGTTTCCGCTTGCATCCATACCGCTCCACCAAGAAGTGTTCCAGTTCAACCAGTCTTTACAAACAGTATGTATATTTATGATAAAATAATCTGCAAGACTAAGTAAGTTTAGACGATCGGCAACATACTGAAATTTTACCGGATCAGTCATGTCATTTGCTAAAATATAGGTTCTCAGTGTATTCCAGTTGGCTGTTGTACCATATTCTGCCCAAGTTCCTCCCCATGTTTTTATAAAATCTATTTCATCGCCGTCAAGATTGTAATAATAATCTGTATAATCACTGTCATCGACTTTTTCTCGCATATCATAAATGCCCCAATAATTTCCGTTAACATATAGAACACAAAATTCTACCGAACGCACATCGAGGTCCATTCCCGCTCTTTGTGCCAACTCATGTACATAGGCATCCCTTACGTGTGCACCATTTGCTGAAGGGTAATTGTCGTTTGCAGCTGCTTTCAGGATTACTCGTTGAAACTTATTCCTTTTTGAATTTGGAAAAAGTTGATTTTTTATTTCTGCATCATTGCCAAACTGATCCCTTGCTACATAGTCTATTCCACGTTGAGCGTATGCCCAAGAATCATTTCCGTGCTTGTTAAACTCGCCGGTACATTCATCCAAAAACTGTCCATTTTCATCAAACAATTCAAACGTACCTTCTGGATTAATTCCAGAATTTCCTCCCAGTAGCGTATTGATTTGGTCGCCAGAAATAGATACAATTTTCATGGTGTGTTTGCTTCCCGGGCCGATGAAATAAGTGTTCATTTCGGTGTGTGAAGGCAAAATAGCAGGATCACTCGAAAAGGTTTTAGCCTTCAGTATTTTGGTTGTGTTGATATTAATTGGTGATACAAAAGCAGTTGAACTTGATGTGGGCTCAGTACCATCAAGAGTATATCTGATTGTACTATTTGGTTCAGCTGTCTCAAGGGTAACAAGTTGTGCAGTCGGGTAATACCCTGCTTTAATGTCGAAATCGGGTGTTTTGGCATATTTTAAAGTGGTGGAATTATTTGCCGCTCCGGGTGTTGGAGTTTTGGTAATGGTCCAATTTCCTCCATCTGGCATTCTGGCATATGCGTGATTCTTTTGATTCGGAACATCAATTTCATTAAAATCAATTACAGTGCCACTAGGAGAGGAAAGAACGACAGCCTCTTTTGAATCGGTTTGTGTTATTTTGAAATTGGTGTGTAGAAAACCCCCTATTGTGTTGTCCAAACCCGAGGCAATTATGACCAATCTACCTTTTGCCGGGATTGAAAAACCTACCGGAATTTTCCACTTTGTAGGGTTGGCAACACGATCACTAAGGTAATAACCGGCAAGATTTACGGGAGCTGCGCCTGCATTATAAAGTTCGATCCAATCTTCGTAATCATTGTTTGAACATAAATAATTGTTGTAGTTAGCTGCTGAGAACTCGTTAATCACCACTTGTGCATTTGTGCTAACCACTGATGAAATCATCAATAAAAAAACAACTGCAATGCATGCAACATTAACTTGATTGAAATATTTCATGTCTGTATTGAAATTTATTTGCTGAACATTTATATACTTTAACAAATCTAAGATACCACTTTTGATACAATTGTTCCAAAAAGTTGAGAATTTTTCGGTTGAAATATATTTGCCACACTGAAACACCATCCAAAAATTATACCTTTGCGTCATCAAACAAAACAACATACTAAATAATGCGTGAAATAGCAGAGTTAAATAAAATCGCATCTCAAGTGAGGCGAGATATTGTTAGAATGGTTTTTGATGCACAATCAGGTCATCCGGGAGGTTCGCTAGGCTGTGCTGATTTTATGACTGCACTTTATTTTTCAGTCATGAACCACGACCCAAAATTTAACATGAATGGCCAAAATGAGGATGTTTTCTTTCTATCAAATGGTCATATTTCACCCGTTTTTTATAGTGTACTTGCCAGATCAGGTTATTTCCCTGTAGCAGAATTGGCTACCTTTAGAAAACTCAATACCAGATTGCAAGGTCACCCAACTACCCATGAAGGTTTACCTGGAATAAGAGTTGCTTCAGGGTCTCTTGGGCAAGGTATATCAGTCGCATGTGGTGTTGCTTTGGCAAAAAAAATGGATGAAGATCAATCATTGGTTTATGCATTAACCGGTGATGGAGAATTACAGGAAGGTCAAATATGGGAGGCAGCTATGTTTGCAGCACATAATAAAATTGACAATCTTATCGTGACCGTTGACTGGAACGGACAACAAATAGACGGTTCGAACAACCAGGTTTGTAGTTTGGGCGATTTACCAGGTAAATGGCGTACATTCGGATGGGAAGTTCTCGAAACTTCGGGCAATAACATGGCTGATCTCATCAACACTTTGCAAAAAGCCAAAGAATTAAAAGGTAACGGAAAGCCGATTGTGGTGCTTATGAAAACCGAAATGGGCTATGGGGTAGATTTTATGATGGGCTCACATGCGTGGCATGGCATAGCACCAAATGCAGAACAACTAAGCAATGCCTTGGCACAACTTCCTGAAACACTTGGCGATTATTGAATTTAACTTAAACGAAAGATATGTCTGTAAATAATTTAATAGTAAACGGCAAAAAAGCTACCCGAGATGGCTTCGGGGATGGTTTGACTGAATTGGGTAGAAACAACAGCAAGGTAATAGCACTTTGTGCCGACTTATTGGGTTCACTAAAAATGGATAATTTCAAAAAAGAGAATCCTGAAAGATTTGTTCAAGTAGGAATCGCGGAAGCCAATATGATGGGTATAGCAGCAGGTATGGCAACAGCAGGAAAAATACCTTTTACAGGTACTTTTGCCAATTTTTCTACAGGAAGGGTTTACGATCAGATTAGACAATCCATTGCATATTCACACAAAAATGTGAAAATTTGCGCTTCTCACGCCGGCGTAACATTGGGTGAAGATGGGGCAACTCACCAAATTCTGGAAGATATCGGCATGATGAAAATGTTGCCGGGGATGACAGTTATCAATCCATGTGATTATGCACAAACCAAAGCTGCTACCATTGCCATTGCCAACCATTTAGGGCCGGTGTACTTGCGATTTGGAAGACCCAGCTGGCCGGTCTTTACAGAAAATTTACCATTCGAAATTGGAAAAGGCATCTTGTTGCAAAATGGCACAGATGTGACCATCGTAGCAACAGGACATTTGGTTTGGAAAGCAGTCGAAGCTGTTAAAATACTTGAAGCAGAAGGTATTAGTTGTGAGTTGATTAATATTCATACCATCAAACCACTCGATGAAGAAATTATTTTGAACTCTGTAACGAAAACAAAATGCATTGTCTCAGCCGAGGAGCATCAAAGACATGGCGGTCTGGGTGACAGTATTGCTCAATTACTGGCAAGAAAATTGCCAACTCCTCAGGAATATGTGGCAGTAAACGACAGCTTCGGAGAAAGTGGAACACCGGACCAATTGCTGGAGAAATATGGTATGGGAACCAATGATGTTGTTGAGGCTGTTAAAAATGTTTTGAAAAGAAAATAAGTAAAGTTCAATTGCTGAGAGTTTTGAAAAACCAAAGGACTTAAATCATGAAAGATAAAATGAAATTCGCAACTAAGGTCATCCATGCCGGAATAGAACCTGATCCTTCAACCGGAGCAATTATGACCCCAATTTTTCAAACTTCCACATATGTGCAGGAAGAACCGGGTGTACACAAAGGTTACGAATATGCTCGAACTCAAAATCCGACAAGAAAAGTTCTGGAAACAAACCTTGCAGCTCTAGAAGGTGGTTATGATGCAGTTTGTTTTGGTAGCGGGTTAGCTGCAATGGATGCCGTATTGAAGCTGTTGTCACCTGGTGATGAGATTATCGCCACAAACGATTTATACGGTGGTTCGTACAGGCTCATCGTGAGAATTTACCAGAAATTTGGCATCAAGGCTCATTTCATCAATATGGAAGACACAGAATTGTTGCAAAAAACCATCAATACCAATACAAAGTTGATATGGATTGAAACACCTACGAATCCGATGTTAAAGATTATTGACATCGAGGAAGTTTGTGCTGTGGCAAAGAAACACAATATTCTTACTTGTGTAGATAATACTTTTGCATCACCCTATTTACAACAGCCCATAGCATTAGGTGCTGATTTGGTTTTGCATTCTGCAACCAAGTATTTAGGAGGCCATTCAGATGTTGTACTTGGAGCCATCATTTGTTCAACAAAAGAACTGGCTGAGCAAATACACTTCATCCAAAATGCAAGTGGTGCCATTAACGGACCCTTTGATTGCTTTCTGGTGCTACGTGGGATCAAAACCCTACATGTCAGGGTTAAGCAAGCCTGTAAAAATGCCAAAAAAATAGCCAAATTTTTAAAAGACCACCCAAAAGTATCCAAAGTGTACTATCCTGGCTTTAAAGACCACCCTGGTCATGAGACTGCTAAAAAGCAAATGAAGTATTTCGGTGGAATGGTAGCTTTTGATTTAGTAGATGACAATTTTGAATCGGCAAAAAAAGTATTAAGCGGAACCAAGCTTTTCTCACTTGCTGAATCCTTGGGAGGAGTAGAATCATTGATTGGACATCCGGCTAGCATGACTCATGCGAGCATCCCAAAAGAAGAAAGGCTCAAAGTAGGACTGACAGATTCACTGGTAAGACTGAGTGTAGGTATTGAGGATGTAGACGACTTAATTGAAGATTTAAAAGAGGCTTTAGACAAAGTTTAAATGCTCTTGAAAAACCCAACAATTTAAGCTTCTTTTTCCTTTTCTTTTCGTGTTCTGTGCTTCAATACTTTGGCTTCAATATAGAATATCAATTCTTCAGCCATATTCTTGGTTTGGTCACCTACCCTTTCAAGCTTTCTGATAATGGAAAGTACATAAAGGGCAGCTTCTATATTTTCAGAATTTGACCTGATGTAATCAGCAATAACGGTGTTGGCTTTTAAATTTATTTCGTCGAGTAATTCATCCATTTGAAAAACCTTTCTGGCCAAGGCAGTGTCTTCATGCTCAAATGCTTGAAGTACATCTTTCATCATGTTGTTGGCTGCTTCGTACATTTCTATTACTCTGGTTATTTGGAGCAGGTTTCTGTCAAATTGATCGTCAACATGCAGAACAAATTTGGCAATTCCCTCGGCGATATCGCCTGTCCTCTCAAGGTTACTGTTGATTTTTAGTACTGCCAACACAAAACGCAGGTCAATGGCTACCGGTGTAAAGAGTGCAAATATATTCTCACAATCACGGTCTAATTTTAACTCATTCGCATTGACACGCTTTTCAGTCATGATTACCTCACGAGCAAGGTCCTTGTCTAGCGTCAAAAGCGACTGCTTACCCTTTGCTAATTGTGAATTCACGAGTGTCCACATCTCGATGGTTTCACTCTTTAAAATTTGAAGTTCAGTATCTAAATGACTCATTTACATTAAGTTCTTGTGTTAACAAAATTCGAAAACAAAGTCTGGCTTTTATCCAAAACGACCTGTGATATAGTTTTGTGTCTGTTCTATTTTAGGATTTGTAAAAATATCTTTGGTAGCACCATATTCAATCAATTCACCTAAGTAAAAGAAAGCTGTATGGTCACTTACCCTACCGGCTTGCTGCATATTATGTGTAACGATTACAATTGTATATTGGTTCTTTAACTCATATATTAACTCTTCAATCTTTGCTGTTGAAATTGGGTCTAAAGCAGATGTAGGCTCATCCATCAGGATGATGGATGGTTGTATGGCCAAAGCCCTTGCAATGCACAATCTTTGCTGTTGCCCGCCCGAAAGTTCAAACGCCGATTTCTTCAATTTATCTTTTACTTCTTCCCACAAAACAACTTGCCTAATGGAGGTTTCAACGCGTTCCTCAATATAATTTTTATCTGAAATGCCATTAACCCTCAGACCATAAGCCACATTTTCGAATATTGTCTTAGGAAATGGATTCGGCTTTTGAAAAACCATTCCAACTTTCTTTCGGAGACTATCGACGTTTACACCTTTTGAGTAGATGTTTTCTCCGTCGATAATGATTTCACCTTTTATTTTCACATCGTCGATCAAATCATTCATGCGATTCAATAACCTCAGGTACGTAGATTTACCACACCCCGATGGGCCAATAAGAGCTGTAACCGTATTGGGCTCTATATTGATATTGATGCCTTTCAGTGCATGAAAGTCACCATAATGAAGGTGTATGTCTTTGGATTCAATTTTGTACATAATTAGTTCATTTTGACTTTTTTTCCAAAATATCTTCGCAGCGCATTCGCAGATAAATTGGCAATAAAAACGATGGCTACAAGCAATAGTGCCGTACCATAAGCCATAGGTCGTGATTCTTCGATATTTGTTCCTGAGGTTGCTAACACATAAAGATGGTATGGAAGTGCCATGGTTTGTTCGAATACACTGTGGGGCAGTTTCGGGAGGAAATATGCTGCAACAGTAAAAAGGATGGGTGCGGTTTCACCAGAAACCCTGCCTATTGACAAAATTAATCCTGTAATGATGTTTGGAAAGGCAATCGGAAGGACCACTCTACGCGTTGTTTGCCATTTACTGGCTCCAAGCCCTATACTTGCTTGCCGAAATGTGTTATCAACAGCTTTAAGAGCCTCTTCCGTTGTTCTGATTACCACTGGTAATGCTAGTAAACCCAAAGTTAAGGATCCAGCCAAAATTGAGTCACCAAAATTGAGTTTATTGACGAACAATGACATACCAAACAGACCAAAAAC
>JAEUUM010000626.1 GCA_016787375.1 Saprospiraceae bacterium | reverse complement strand
GATTTTTACGAGCAGTTCTGGCAAAGGACAGAATGCAATCCAGTTGTGCAACCACCTGTGCATTGTGTTGAATTGGCATAATGAACTGATGAATCTCTTCAACAAGTTGGAGGAAAAGGCGTTCTTCGAGTTCAAGAATTTTTTCTTCTGCGCCCAGTATTTTGGTCTCGAGTTTCTTCAATTCATCGGTGATGTATCGTTCAGCCCCGGTTAGTGTCTGCTTTCGTACCCAGTCATTGGGTATCAAACCGAGATCTTTATATTTATTGGTAACTTCAAGGTAATACCCAAAAACATTATTAAATCCAATTTTTAATCCGGTGATGCCTGTTTTCTCTGCTTCGCTTTGTTGAATTTCAAGAAGAATATCCTTTGAATTGTTTACGAGATGAACAAGTTCATCCAGTTCAGCATTGAACCCCGGCTTAATAACTGATCCTTTGCCAATGGAGTTGGGTGCCTCTTCGCAGATTTGTTTTGAAATTTGTTCCCTTACGGAATTACAATCGTGGATACTGTCCCCAAGTTTTTGTAAATCGGGTAAGCCGCTGTTGACCAATATATCTTTTATAGGAATAACATGGTCTAAGGCTCTTCGCAGCTGTACAACTTCTCTGGGTGAAATTCTTCCCATTGCTACTTTAGAGATTATTCTTTCCAGATCACCGATTTGCCTGAGCTGTATCTCAACATTGTCGGCAATTTCTGATTCATACAAGAAATACGATACTTTACTGAGTCTTGAATCTATTGCCGCTTTGGAGATGAGTGGCAATGTAATCCATTTCTTCATCAATCTACTCCCCATAGGAGTAATGCTTTGATCGAGTACTTGTATCAAAGGGACTCCACCTACATTAGGGCTATTTATCAATTCAAGATTTCTGATGGTAAATCGGTCTAACCAGACATATTTGTCGTTTGCCAGTCTTGAAATAGCATTGATATGACCGAGTTCTTTTTTCTCAGAACTATGCAGATAATGCAAAACAGCACCCGCTGCAACTTTTGCACCACCCATTTCTTCAATTCCAAAACCCTTTAAGCTGGTAACCTGAAAATGATTTAGCAACAACTCTCTTGTATTATCTTCGGTATAAATCCATTCGTCCAGGCCATAAGAGTAAAAGCTGTCACCGAAATGTTTTGTAAATTCTTTGAGTTGGCCTTTTGGCATAATAACCTCAGAGGGTAAAAAACTTTGCAATAATTTACTGATATAGGCAATTTCACCTTCTGAAACCATAAACTCCCCTGTCGAAACATCCAGCAAGCCGATACCAAAAATTTCATTGGGCAATTTGAACAATGATGCGAGAAAGTTATTGGCTCTGTGATCAAGTAATTTCTCATCCAATGCCAAGCCTGGTGTTACAACATCAGTTACACCGCGCTTTACGATTTTCTTTTCTTTACTGGGTTTTTCAAGTTGATCACAAATAGCTACCCGATAGCCGGCTTTAACGAGGCGTGGAAGGTAAAGATCCAGTGAGTGATAAGGAAATCCGGCAAGTTCGGTATCGGAAGTACCATTATTGCGATTGGTAAGTACAATTCCCAGGGCCTGAGCAGTTTTGACTGCATCTTGACCAAAGGTTTCGTAAAAATCTCCAACCCTGAACAACAAAATGGCATCTGGATGTTGTTTTTTAATGGTGTAGTACTGGTTCATCAAAGGAGTTGTCGGAACGACTTCTTCTTGAATTGTTTTCTTCATAGATCGTCTTGTAGCATTTGGAATCACAAATATACTTTTAATGAATAAATTCGCATCAAATTAATCGCAATGATTATATTTGCGGCTCAAATAAAACAACTAAAAATGAAAGCACTATTTGACTTAATCGATCCAAAAGCTAAACAACAACTTGTAGATGCTATAAGCCAAATCACCGTGCTGATTGCAGGGGCCGAGGGAAAAATCAACAAAGAAGAAACGGAATGGGCAGAAAAGTTAACCAAAATTCGATCGTTTTCACATCATAAATCTTTACAGGCATTTTATGAAACGGTAGGTTTGGATTTTCATGAAAAACTCCATGATCTAATTGAAAGTTTGCCTTCTGATACCGAAGCCAGAACTAAAATATTGACTGATAGATTGGCAGAGGTAGATCCAATTCTACAAAAGCTTCCTGTTGACCTTGGAGCACGACTGTATAAATCTTTTACAAGTTTTGCAAAACACGTAGCCAAATCATCCGGAGGATTTCTGGGTTTTGGAGCAATTTCTGCAAAGGAAGATAAGTTAATAAAACTCACAATGTTAACGCCGATTATTGGTACAGATGAAGACGAAGATGGCGATGAAGAGCATAACCACTAATCTGAATTCTGTTCAGTAGTTTTTGTGGTGTTTTAGCAAAAAATTAGTTCAGAGTAGCTACTTTTACGAACCTCATCCTCGTATGTTGAGGGTTATGTGTATTATATCATTTACAAATCGAATTGTTATGAGTAGAAAGTTGTACATCTTGTTTTATTTACTAACTGCTGGAACCCTGCTATTTGGACAGCCAATCCCGGAATTTCATCCTTGCCATAATGCAAAATCGAATTATAAACGATCAAAATTGACGCCGGAACAAGAAAAAACCGTTTTAGCCGGAGTCGCAAGGAGTGATACTTTTGATATTTTGCACTACAACATTTTTGTAGATGTCACCAATTACTCTGGTAAGATTCTAAAAGGCAAAACCAAAGTCCTGTTTAAAGCAAAAATGGACAATCTGAACACCATTCGCTTTGATCTGACCAGTCTGGGCATTCAAAAAGTCGAAAGAGAAGGTGACGGTGTACTCAATTATAGTTACAACGACCCCTTTGTCGAAGTCGAATTGAATAAAGTCTTGGACAAAGGTGATATCGACTCAGTAACCATAAGCTATTCCGGGACACCTTACCAGGATCCGGTTTGGGGTGGTGTTTATTTTGCCAGTAATTATGTTTACAACCTTGGGATCGGACTTTCTTCAAACCCACCCAATTTTGGAAGAGTATGGTATCCATGTTTTGATAATTTTGTTGAAAGGGCAACCTACGATATTTCAGTCCTATCTAGTCAGGGCAGAAAAGGATACTGCATTGGAACCTTCATAGATCAGGTTAATGTTGGAGGTGACAGTATCATCAGACACTATCGCATGAATCAGCTGTTACCTACATATTTGACAAATTTTGCAGCATCCAATTATGCAGAGGTAAATTTCAATCATACTACTACTCTGGGAACTGTTCCAATTCAATTGGTGGCCAAACCAGGAGATACAACCAATATGAAAAAATCATTCGTGAATATTGGAGCAGATTTGGATGCCATGGAAAAATGGTACGGTAAATACGTTTGGGAAAGAGTTGGTTATGTGCTGACCACGGTGGGTGCGATGGAGCATCCAACTAATATAGCATATCCGGATAATGTTATAGCTAACGGTACTAAATCAAATGAAACTTTAATGGCGCATGAATTTGGTCATAATTGGTGGGGTAATGTAACCACACTGAAAACAGAATATGACATGTGGATAAAAGAAGGCAATGCAGAATATTCTTCGCGTTTATTTCTGGAGCATGTATACGGAAAAGATTATTTTGTGGATGCTGTTAAAACCAAC
The DNA here is from genome assembly GCA_016787375.1 of Saprospiraceae bacterium. Taxonomy (GTDB): domain Bacteria; phylum Bacteroidota; class Bacteroidia; order Chitinophagales; family Saprospiraceae; genus JAEUUM01. The sequence continues at coordinate 6,164 of JAEUUM010000626.1, read as the reverse complement.
CACCTTAATGTAATGCGTCAAGCACATCAGGCGGATGGTAAATATGAACCATTGTCCGGCATCAGTTTTGAAAACATATATGGAAGGCACTCATACTGGAAAGGAGCTGCAGTTATGCATAATATGCGGGGATATTTGGGTGATTCACTTTATAAAGTTGGTCTCCAATCAATTTTAAACAAATATGCCTACTCAGCAATAGATGCTGCACAATTTAGGGATGAACTAACCGCATCAACAGGTGTGAATATGACGTCTTTTTTTGATGATCAAATTTTTCAACCCGGATTTGCAGGTTTTGAAATTGACTCTATCAACTATTCAGTAAACAACAATTCTAAAAAGGCACAAATATTTGTAACACAAAAGTTGCGAAAAGCAAATCACCTTTATACCAACGTTCCAATTGAAATTAGTTTTTACAATAAAAATTGGACAAAAATTACCAAAAAAATAATGGTTTCAGGAGCACAGTCAATTTCTGACGTTGAACTGCCTGAGGATTTTGATGTAGCCTTTGCTTTGTTGAACGAAGACAATAAATTGAATTATGCCAGAATGCACGCAAATTCAAAGGTCAAACTGAAAGCACCTGTAACAATGCCATATGTCGAATTCTCTTTTAAAGTTAATCAAATCAAAGATACTGCACTTATTTGTGTTCAACACATGTGGATACCACCTGATCCAATTGTAAACAATCCAAACAATGCTAAAATTTCAAATTCACATTACTGGATAGTTGATGGATTGCTACCCGACCAATTTAAAGCAAGTGCAACCTTAGAATACAAGAATAATGCTAGCAATACATTTTTAGATGGCGATCTTGTATCAAATACTGAGGATAGCCTGATCTTGGTTTACAGAAAATCTCCTAGAGAGGACTGGCGGAAGTTTCCATATTATTCAAAACAAATGTTGAGCGCCACTGATGGACAAGGATTTATCAAGATTGATACCCTACTCATGGGTGAGTATGCCTTTGCAAATGGAAATCTACCGACAGTTTCTGTTAAAAATTTAAGTCCAATTGTACATCAATTAAATGTCTATCCAAATCCGGTTATTGACCAAATTAATATTTTGGGATCAGGTCTTGATTTTGGAAACAAAACTATTCAAATATTTGATGCATCAGGTAAGCTTGTATCAAGCACAACTCAACATTATGTTGGAGATAACCTCAAAGTGAGTACAAGCCAACTGCAAAATGGGCAATATTACCTTCAAATATTAAATTCTCACACCACAGAAGGAACGGCTGTTTTTGTAATACAACGCTAGTATCGTTTCAACATAAATAAATTAAAGGCTCTTTGTAAAAAAGGGCCTTTTCTATATATCGGGAAAAGTTTCAATCTAAACCAAATCCAGATAATATTGGCAATATCTTATTTTTCTAACAATTCAAAACAACGACCATCAAACAGGTAAACATAATGGATATTAAAATAACTACAATATGGTTGCATTTTAAAAAAAATTCATATTTTGCCCTATAATTTCGCTTTAACAAACAATAACTAATCAATGAATAAACTTGCCATAGGTCTTTTTTTTGTTTTTTTTGCTTTGAACGGTATTTATTCGCAAAATACTTTGAAAGGCAAAGTCAAAGGGGCCTCAGATAATGAGCCACTAATTGGAGCTACAGTTCTAATTAAGGGAACCAGTGAAGGTGCAAATACCGATTTTGATGGAATTTTTGAATTAAAAACAACCAGATCAGCTCCTTTTACCATTGTCATAACTTATCTCGGGTATGATTCCCAAGAGATTGAAGTTAGCTCTTTTAGTAAAGTTCAGGAGATACGCCTTGAAGAAACCGCAGTTTTAATAGGTGCGGTTGAGGTTACCGGTCAACGCATTTCTGAAAAACAAAAAGAATCACCTCTAACCATAGAATCAATGGATTTGTTGGCTATCAAAGCAACACCTTCTGACAATTTTTATGACGGATTGGGAAGCATGAAGGGTGTTGATTTGACTGCTGCAAGTTTAGGTTTTAAGATCATCAACATGCGAGGATTTAACAGCACGAGTCCGGTCAGGTCATTACAAATAATAGATGGTGTAGACAATCAGGCTCCAGGTCTGAACTTCTCATTGGGTAATTTTTTGGGTAGTTCCGAATTGGATGTCAACACAGTTGACTTGGTGGTTGGTGCAAGTTCTGCTTTTTATGGCCCAAATGCATTTAATGGTGTGATAAGTATGGAAACCAAAAATCCATTTTATCACAAGGGTTTATCTGCCAGTCTCAAATTTGGGGAGAGAAGTCTTTTTGAAACTGCGGTTAGATATGCGGATGCAACCAAGAACAAAAATGGAAAAGACGTTTTTGGATACAAACTCAACTTTTCTTACCTGAGAGCGAATGATTGGAAAGCCGAAAACTACAACCCGATAGATGGGTCAGAGGATGGTGTAAACAATCCGGGTAGGTATGATGCCGTAAACAGATATGGTGATGAATTTTATTCATTGAACAATGCAACATCACTTGTAGATTATTGGGGCTTAACCTCTGGTTTAAGGAGATTTTACCGGACCGGGTATAGAGAAGTTGATCTGGTTGATTATGATACTAAAAATTTTAAAGCTAATGCTGCTTTCCATCTTCGAACCAACCCTGACAAAGAATCTGCCTCCCCTGAATTAATATTTTCATCAAGTTTTGGTTCAGGTACAACAGTGTACCAGGGTGATAACAGGTTCAGGTTGCAGAATATTTTGTTTTTCCAAAACAGACTTGAATACAGATTAAAGGACAAGTATTTTATCAGAGCTTATGCCACCAACGAAGATGCAGGAAATTCTTATGATCCCTATTTTACTGCTTTGATCATGCAGAATAAAGCAAAATCAGATGAATTGTGGTCAAATGACTACAGTACATTTTGGAAAACCAAAGGTTACAGCAAAGAAATGATCAAACTTGGATATCCGGAGTTAAAATTCAACCCGAACACAGGGCTTTTCGACCCATTTGATTTTGCAGCAGCTGATAAGTGGCTCATTGATAACCGAGACACTTTGGCTTATTGGCACAATTTGGCAACAGAATTTGCAAACGGAAAGGGAGGAAACTCGGACCCGCTTATTTCACCATTTTATGAACCAGGTACAGCAAGGTATGATTCACTTTTTAACATAATCACCACAACCAAATCAAATAAAAAAGGCGTAGGATCAAGATTTTATGACAAGTCAGCTTTGTATCATGTGCATGGTGAGTACAAATTCGAACCTAAATTCACAGATTATATAGTCATTGGAGCAAATGGCAGGTATTACAGACCTGAGAGTGATGGTACAATATTCTACGATACGGCAGGAACGACTATTTCAAATTATGAATATGGTGTGTACTCCGGAATTCAGAAAAAATTTTATTCCGGAAAACTCATAACGAATGCTGCGGTAAGATTGGATAAAAATCAAAATTTTGATTACATTGTTACGCCAGCAGCTTCTATTGTTTATTCTCCCGCAGAAAACAATTACTTGCGCGCCTCATTTTCATCAGCTATCAGGAACCCCACTCTTACCGATCAATACTTATATCTTAACGTAGGCCGGGCAATTTTAGGCGGAAATTTAAAGGGTGTTGACAGTTTGGTTACTGTTCAGTCATTCATTGACTATCTGAATGAGCAAAAATATTCGGTTTTACAATTTTTTAGTATCAATGCTGTGAAACCTGAAAGAGTTAAGACATTTGAACTTGGCTACAGGACAACACTTTTCAAAAAACTGTATGTTGATGCCGGATATTATTACAGTATTTATGATGATTTTCTTGGTTATAAAATTGGGATAAGTGCCAAATGGGCGTTAACAGACCCTTTAGCCAGACCAAAGAATGTTCAGGTTTTCAGGTATGCAGCCAACTCTGATAATCAAGTTCACACACAAGGTTTTTCATTGGGACTCAATTATTACTTTGGTCAATATTACATGTTAAACGGAAATTATTCATGGAACAAGTTGATAAAGACAGTTGAGGATGATCCGATCATACCTGCCTTTAATACACCTGAGCATAAATTTAATGTTGGTCTGACAGCACGCGATATGACTTTAGATGTATTTGGCACACGTATTAATCACATTGGATTTGGATTCAACTATAAATGGGTTCAAGGATTTACATTTGAAGGATCTCCTCAGTTCACAGGATTTATTCCTTCCTATGGCTTGTTTGATTTACAATTGAATTATACTGCCGAAAATATTCATACAACCTTTAAGGCCGGGGCTTCTAATATTTTCAATAATCTTCATTATGAGACTTATGGAGGGCCACTCATCGGAAGAATGGCATATTTGTCAATTTTGTATGAATTCAGAAAATAATTGGATTATATTAATTATATTTGTCAATCATTAAACTAAATACGACTATGAAAAAAATTTTTACAATTTCAATGCTTCTTGTAGCCATGCTGGTGGCTTTTTCGACAGAAGCTCAAAACAAGCGTTACTTCGATGAAATATTCGACAAAGTATCCGTTTCTACTCACACTTATGGTGTGAATGCGACGATTTTGTACGTTCAAATTTTTGGAGAAGCTGTACCTGCACCCCTTGCAATGGATGTTTACACTCCTGATGGTGACACAGAGACCAACAGACCACTTGTGTTGTACTTCCACACAGGTGACTTTTTGCCTTTTCCACAAAACGGAAGCCCAAGTGGAACAAGATCAGATTCTACGGCAGTTGATATCTGTACAAAACTTGCTAAGAGAGGTTATGTAGTAGCTTCTGTTGATTACAGACTTGGCTGGGCACCTACTTCTACAGACAAAACAACAAGAATTTTTACTTTGCTCAATGCTGCTTACCGTGGCGTTCAAGATGCGAGAACTTGCATCCGTTATTTCAAAAAAGATGTTAACGAGAATGGTAACTCATTTGGTATTGACCCTAACAAAATTGTTATTTGGGGTCAAGGAACAGGAGGTTACATTGCTCTAAATACAGGTTGCCTTGATAATTACCTTAAAATTCCAACAGCAAGTAACGGAAAATTTGTTACTGTGATTGGTGGAAATACTGTTCCAATGGTTATCCCTTCAGTGAATGGTGATATTTATGGTACTAGTGTGGGAGTGGTTCCAGCAGGATATCCTGGTTTCCCTGAAGGTGATACACTTTGTTATCCAAACCATGTAGGTTATGACTCAGACTTTGCACTAAGTGTAAATATGGGTGGTGCTGTAGCTGATACAGCATGGATTGATCCAGGACAACCACCACTAATTTCTTTCCATACACCTTATGACCCATTTGCTCCTTATAAAGAAGGTATCGTGAAAGTGCCTGTTAATCCGCCTTTGGATGTTGTAGAAGTGCAGGGAAGTTATTTGGCAATGAAGTTGGCAAATCAGTATGGAAACAACGATGCATTTACCAATATCATTTTCAATGATCCTGTTTCTCAAGTTGCCAATACGCGTAATGATGGTATCGAAGGTTTATTCCCAGTAATTGGTGATGCAGGACCTTTTGATAGCTCTCCATGGGACTTTTGGGCACCAACCAACACCAACAATGCAAATGGATTGATGACAAACTCTACCATGTCTCCTGAGAAAGGAAGAAGCTACATTGACTCTATGATTACATATTACTCTTACAGAGCATGTTACGCACTTGACCTTGAGTGCAAAGGTGTTGGAACAAAAGAGCAATTAACAGAAAATCAAGTTGGCTTGAAATTTGGTCCAAGTCCAGCAGAGAATCAAGTTACTTTTTCTACAGCAAGTGACTATGTAATAAATGACGTATATGTTTATGACATACAAGGAAGATTGGTAAAGGCTAAAACGCATGTTGACAGCAATAACTACAATCTAGAAAGATTCAACCTCCCTTCCGGTAATTATATGGTTAATTTGATATTCAAACAAGGAATGATTACCAAGCAAATTACATTCAAGTAGTATTTATTTGTTTATACAAAAAAGCGTCTGTAAAATTTACAGGCGCTTTTTTTATAGGTCAAGCAAGCCCTCCGGCAAATCAACAATAATCTCTCTCGAAGGCCTATTCAATTTTACAACAAAATGTTCATTTAACGGAATAAATTTGTCTCCGGACTTTGTAGTTACATTTGCCATGAATTGACCAGGCATGTGCAAGATTTCTTTTAC